>CAZFKD010000554.1:307-2989 GCA_964519695.1 uncultured Spirochaetaceae bacterium | reverse complement strand
GACCGGCTGCCAGCCGAGCTCCGTGCGTGCCCGGGTCGAGTCGAAGGGGGCCGCGAAGCTGCGGCCTTCCCAATCGGCGTAGGCCGGGCGCGCCGCATGGCGATCCCTCGCCAGCTTCTTGACCGCCCATTTGGCATAGGCCTCGAGCGTCCGCCGGATCGACGAGGTCGGGATCCGCTGGAGCCGCACGCCGGCGCGCGCCTCGTAGGCGTCGAGATAGTCGTTCGCCGTCAGCGTCGAGCGGCTGCAGAGGTTGTAGGAGCGGCCCTCGATGCCGGGGATCTCGAGGGCGCTCGCCATCGCGGCGGCGACGTCCTCGGCCAGCACGAGAGGCGGCCGGCCCGTGCCATCGCCCCAGAGCCGACAGACCGAGCCGTATTCCCAGGCGGCGATGCCCCAATGCTGCGGGCTGGCCCCGCGGCCGACCACCACGCCCGGGCGGAAGAGCACCGCGGGAAAGCCCCGTTCGCGGTGGAGCGCGAGCAGGTTCCGTTCGTTCTCGACCTTGCTGCGCGCATAGGCGTTGGCGCGGATCAGGCCGGCGTCGGGCACCGTCGTCTCGTCGATCGGCGCTGCGCCGCGGCCCGCGTCATAGATCGCGATCGAAGAGGCGTACAAGAAGCGCGCCACGCCCCGCTCGAGGCAGCGCTCGGCGAGCCGACGCGTCGGTGCGACGTCGCTGGCTTCGTAGTCGCGCCAGCTGCGGCCGCCGCCGCGGGCGAGGTGGTAGACATGCGTGATGCCCGCGAGCGCGCGGTCGACGGCTTCGAGGTCGCTGAAATCGCCGCGCACGATCTCGACGCCGAGCTCCGCGAACTCGCGAGCGCAGCCGGAAGGATCCCGCGCGAGCACCCGCACGCCGCGCCCCGCTCCGACCAGCCGCCGCACGAGCGCGCGCCCGATGAAGCCGCTGCCTCCGATGACGAGCACCGTCGCCGGCGTGCGCACCAGGGCGGACGTGGCGCCTGCGGAAGCAGAGCTCGTCGCGTTCGTCGTCGCCGCCGCGGCCGCGCCGGGCGCGACTGCACCGGACGTCACGCCCGCTGCGCGCGCGACGCGTTCGGCGAGCTCGACCGCGCCGGTTCCGATCGGGATCGCGAGGCGCTCGTCGACGCCACTGCGACGCGTTGCGTAGAAGCGCAGGGTGGCGCGGGCGATGCTGTGCTGGAAGGGGCTCGAGCGCTGCGAGAGCTTCAGCTTCGCGAGCAGCGCATGGCCGAGGGTCGCGGCCGCCTGGCAAGCGGCGCTGCTGGCGACGCGCAGGACGTTCGCGAAGCGGTCGAGCTCGAGGCTGTTCGGCGTGTGTGCTTCGACGAGATGGGTGTTCTTCTCGAAGTCGACGGTGGCGGTGCCGTGGGTGCCGCGGACGTGGACGTAATGCTCGGGATAGCCGTCGATGAACGAGAGCCGAAGGCGGACGCTCGTCCGTCCGCGCCAGCCGCGGATCTCCCAGCGCCGCCGGAACGGGCGGCCGGTCGGCAGCGTCATCGGATCGCGTGCCTCCGCCGCGACGTCGTCGACGCCGCCGGCGAGATGGATCGCCTGGGCGAAGACGTGGGGCCCGACCTCGAAGAGGATGTTCTCGGGGGCCGCGAGCATCCAGGCGCCGAAGGGGCCGCCGCGCAGCTGGCCGAGCGGCTTGTTCCAGACAACGTCGATCTGGTCGATCTGGCCGAGGCGGCCGGCGCGGACATCGGCGACCAGCGATTCGTAGGCCTCGAAGAAGAGAAAGTTGTGGCCGACCCCGAGGCTTCGTCCCGTCCGCTCCGCCGCCTCACGCAGGGCTTCGCATTCGGCGCTCGAGATGCCGAGGGGCTTCTCGAGGAAGACGTCGCAGCCCGCTTCGAGAATCTGACGGGCGAGGGCAGCGTGGAGATTCGGCGGGGTCAGGACGTGGACGACGTCGAGGCGTTCGGTCTCGATCATCCGGGCGAGCTCGGAGCAGGACTTCTCGATGCCCTTCGCGGCGGCGAAGCGCTCGGCGCGGACGAGGCTGACGTCGCAGACGGCGACGACGCGGACGCCGGGGATGCGGGCGAGGGCGGCGTAGTGGTAGTCGGCGATGTAGCCGGTGCCGAGGAGTCCGACCCTCACGCTCGCGTCCTGCCGGCCTGCTTCGGACATGGCTGGGTCGGATTCCCTTGCGGCGTTCGGGCCGGGGGCAGCCCGGTCGGTGATGGGATCGCGCGATCCGGATCCCGAGGAGGGGGCCGGAGAACGCATCGTTCGAGCCCATCGGCCCCCGGATCGCTCGACTTTCGACCCGATTGGCGCCCCAGCATACCCATCCGGCTCGCCCCGCGGCAAAGGTCGGGCGAACCTCCGGCCGAAGAGTCCCGAGCCTGCACGCCGGGGACCGAAGCGTCTCGCAGCTCCAAATCCGGGCACTTTCTCGTCGCCGCATCCGGACGGATCGCGGCGGAGGATCGACATGGCGGCCGATGCGCCCAAAGCAGCCCTCTCGCTCGCGCAGATCGGCTGTGTCCTGATCGGGCGAAACGAGGGGGAGCGCTTCCGACAATGCGTCGAATCGCTCCCGGCGGCGCTGGGGGCGGTCGTCTACGTCGATTCAGGCTCGACGGACGGCAGCGTCGCCCTCGCGCGCGCCCGGGGCATCGAGGTGGTCGAACTCGATCTCGCCATTCCGTTCACCGCCGCCCGCGCGCGCAACGCCGGCTTCGA
>CAZFKD010000554.1:0-297 GCA_964519695.1 uncultured Spirochaetaceae bacterium | reverse complement strand
ATCCCGAGCTGGCGGCGATCCATTTCGTCGACGGCGACTGCTCGCTCGTCCCGGGCTGGATCGAGGCCGCCGCCGAGGCGCTCGGGGATTCGCCGCTGCGCGCGGCAGTCTGCGGCTGGCGGCGCGAGCGTTTCCCGGAGCGCACGCTCTACAACCGGTTCTGCGACCTCGAATGGATCGCCGGCGCCGTCGGTGACGTCGGGCCCTTCGGATTCGGCGGCGACGTGCTGATCCGCAGCGCGGCGCTCGCCGCGGTCGGCGGCTACGACGGCAGCTTGATCGCCGCCGAGGACACGG
>CAZFKD010000553.1:0-2994 GCA_964519695.1 uncultured Spirochaetaceae bacterium | reverse complement strand
GGCTGCCGCCGGCCTCGCCGACGCCGACGCCCATGCGCGCGAGCAGGATCTGGACGTAGCTCTGCGCGAGGCCGGTCAGCGCCGTCATTGCGCTCCAGACGAAGAGCGCGATCGAGACGGTGAAGGTCCGCGAGTGGCGATCGGCGAAGAAGGCGACGGGGATGCCCGCGAAGAGATAGGTCGCCGAGAAGGCGAGACCCATCACGATGCCCATCTGGCGATCGTCGAGCAGGAGGTCCCGGCGGATGTCCTCGGCGAGCACCGAGACGATCGTTCGATCGCAGACGTTGAAGACGGAGACGAGAAAGAGCAGGCCGAGGACGTAGCGGACGGAGCGTTCGCCGCGCACCGCCTCAGAACTCGACGGGCAGCTTCAGGTGCTTCGCGTAGATCCGATCGCGATGCGCGAGCAGCGCTGGATCGAGCGCCGCCGCGATCTCGGGCGGGAGCGACTCGTACGAGGCGCGCATCGGCGCCGGCATCGGACAGAGATCGTGCGGCAGCGGCTTCAGCATGGCGGCGAAGGTCGACCAGTAGAGGTCGACCGCCGAGAGCGTGCGGCCGACGAGGTACTCGCTGCCCTTCTTCTTCTGCGCGGCGAGCTGCTCCGAGAACAGGCGCAGGATCTGGCGGATGCGCTCGCTCGAGCGAAGCGCGGCCTCGCGGCTGTAGCTGTAGCGGCGGCCGATGACGCGCGCGGTCTCGAGGGCGGGATGGGTCTGCGCGTCGGGCAGGGAAAGCATGCCATGCATCATCTGCAATCGGCGATGCCAGCCGAGGCCGTCCTCGCCGCAGATCTCGAAGCCGAGGCCGAAGGCGAGGGCGCGCTCGTGCGGATCTTCGGGGATCAGCGACGGCGCGGGCGCGAGGCGTTCGGCGAGGAGCAGGATCTCCGCCCAGCCCGTGCGCGCGGGCTCGTCGTCCTGGACGGCCTGGGGCGCGTTCGCGTGGCCGGTCCAGGCGAGCAGCGCCGGATCCGCCTCGCCCGCCGTCTGGCGGACCGGGAGATACGCGATGCCCTTCACCGAGAAGATCGCCTTCGCCGCCTCGCCCCAGGGTCCGGGCACGCCGGCCGTCAAGACGAGTCGCAGTCCCGGTCGGGTTCGCGCGACTTCCGGCTCCAGGTATTCCATCTCGGGCTCCTCGGCGGATCGGCGCCGCAGCGCGCGCGCCGTCCGGTCTTCGGGTCGGTTCTCAGCTCGGCCGGGGCAGCGAAGGGCGGCTGGAGAGCTCGCCGACGGCGATCAGGTCGATCGGATCGCAGTCGAGCCCCCCGGCGAGCAGCAGCACCTGCTCGTACGGAATCCGCTCGCCCCGCTCCTCGATCGCCTCGATCTGGCTCGGCGAGAGCGTCCGCCTGAGGCCCGTCGACGCGAAGCTCGCGCTCTCGATCGCGACGACCAGATCCCGCGACGACCAGCCGCGGGCGTGACGGCGACGACGCACGCAAAGGCCGTCGAGCAGGACGAGGTCGCTTCGGCGGACTTCGGACCGGGCGCGGGCGGGCAAGCTCTCTCCTGATGGGTCCGTCGATGGGTTTGTCGCTCGTCACCGGCAGCCCTGCCGCGCGATCGCTGCGCGCGCAGGGCGGCCCCGACGGCCGGGGCCAGTGTAGACTAGTCGCGTGGCTCCGCAGGCATCTCTCGAGATCTTCGAACGCGCCGCGCAGGCGCAGGGTCGCATCCTGCGCGTCGAGGCGGATCGCGCGGGCGCGCTCGCGCGCGTGCTGGCCCTGACCTTCGACGTCGGGCGCGTCCTGGTGCGCTCGGAGGAAGGCGAGATCCGCGCGCAGGCGGTTCCGGATCGCGATGCGCTGCCGGCGGGCCTGGTCTGCCTCGACGACGAGGAGCCGTGGTGGCGCGTGCTCGGGCAGCCGATCACGGCGGCCTGGCCCGCGAAGGGCGGGGCGCCCGGCGATGGAGGGGCGGGGGAGGCACTGCCCGCCCTGAAGCTCCGCTTCCGGGAGAGCGACCGGAATCCGCGGATCGTCGCCCTCGCGGCGGCGGGCCCTGCGCTGCGCATCGCGCTCGAGGGCAATTGACGGAGCGAGGCTCCGGGAGGACGAGACGATGGCCGACGATTGCAAGGTCGAGAAGAGCGAGTCGCAGTGGCGCGAGCAGCTCTCGGAGGAGGAGTTCCGGGTGACCCGCTGCTCGGCGACGGAGCGTGCGTTCACGGGCCGCTACTGGAACGAAAAGGCCGCCGGGACCTATCACTGCGTCTGCTGCGGTGCGCCGCTGTTCCGGTCGGAGGCGAAATACGACTCGGGAACGGGCTGGCCGTCCTTCTTCGCGCCGATCGCGCAGGACGCGGTCGCCGAGAAGACCGACGTGGCGCACGGAATGGTGCGCACCGAGTCCGTCTGCGCCCGCTGCGACGCGCATCTCGGCCACGTCTTTCCCGATGGCCCGAAGCCGACGGGCCTGCGGTACTGCATGAACTCCGCGTCGCTGCGCCTCGAGAAGGACGAGCCCTGAAATGTCCGAGTCCGCCCTCCAGGCGCTTCGGGTCAACGCGCGTCCGGGGACCCTGTTCGTCGCCGAGGGCTCCCCGCCGCCGCGGATCCGGTACGTCGAATACGACGAGGACGTCCTCGAGACGGGGGAGGTCGAAGATCCGGAAGAGCTTCGCTGTTATGCCGAGACGGCACGTCCGACCTGGATCGACGTCCAGGGCTTCGGCGACGAGGCCCGCCTGCGCGCCGTCGCAGAGGTCTTCGGGATCCATCCGCTCGCCCTCGCGGACGCCGTGAACGTTCCCCAGCGCGCGAAGGCGCAGCGCTATCCCGACCATCTCCTGATCGTCCTGCACGCGCCCCACGCATCCTTCGGCCCGGGCGAGCGGTTGCCGCAGGTCGCGATCCTGCTCGCCTCCGAGTACGTCGTCACGTTCCAGGAGCAGCGCTTCGGCTTCTTCGGCGACGTCCGCGAACGGATGCGCAATCCGCAGGGTCTGCTCCGCCTCGAGCTCGCCCAGCTTGGCCGTCACGCGGAG
>CAZFKD010000552.1:0-3008 GCA_964519695.1 uncultured Spirochaetaceae bacterium | reverse complement strand
GCCCACCGGCGCTGCGCGGCGCTCGGTCGACGATATCTTCACAGCCTCTGAGCCCGGTCGCGGGTGCTCAGCGCGCCGGAACGGATGCGCCCGCGTCGCGGCGGGGCAGGGCGAAGGACGCGGCATAACCGACGCCGAACATCGCGAGGTTGCCGAAGATCGCGGTGTAGTAGAGGTCGAAGGGCACGGCGAGGCCGAGCGGCAGCCAGCCGAGCGTCCAGAGCGTGAAGGCGAGGGTCGCGACGATCCCGCACCAGACCGAGCGCGCGTCACCCCGCCCCGTGAAGAAGCCCATCAAGTAGATGCCGAGGATGCCGCCGCCGAGCAGGCCCGTCAGTCGGATCGAGATGTCCTGCAGGCTCGGCCCCTCGGCCTCGAGCATCGCGATCGCTCCCGCGAGCATGCCGATCGAGGCCGTCGCCGCCGCAGCCCAGGCGACATGCAGGTAGTGGCGGTCGGAGGCGTCGCGGACGAGATGGCGGCGATACAGATCGACGATCCAGACGGTCGAGATCGCGTTGATGCTCGAGTCGAGCGACGACATGCCCGCGGCGAGCGCTGCGGCGATGATGAGCCCCGCGATTCCGGCCGGCAGCTGGGTCTGGACGAAGAACGGCACGATGCCCTCGGGCTTCGCCGTGCCGTCCAGCATGGCCGCCGCCTCGGGCGCGGGGAAGACCTGGTAGAAGGCGAACAGGGCCGTCCCGAGAAACATGAAGAAGAACCAGGTCGGCACCCCGACGAGCACGTTGATCCACATCGCCCGGCGCGCCTCGGCGAGCGACGGCGCCGCGCAATAGCGCTGGACGTAGTGCTGGCCGGTCGCGAAATCCGTCAGGAAGAAGTTGAAGCTCATCAACAACATCAGGGGCACCGTCTTGCGCCGGAAGTCGAGATCCCAGCCGGCCTGGACGAGCCGGCCCTCTTCGAGGTCGCCGAGCGCGAATTTGTCGTGTTCCCGGGCGATCTCGAAGATCTGTCCGAATCCTTCGGGCAGCAGCGCGACGATCGTGGCGAGGCAGATCAGGCTGCCGCAGATCAGCGTGATCGTCTGGATCACGTCGGTCCAGATCACGGCGTCGATCCCCCCGACGATCGTGTAGGCCGCAACGGCCGTTCCGGCGATCAGGATGCAGGTCACCTCATCGAGGCCCGTCAGCGAAGCGAGCATGAGCGCGACCAGGTAGAGGATGAAGCTGACGCGCAGCAGCTGGGCGGCGATGTACGTCAGGGCGGCGTACGCGCGGACCGATGGCCCGAAGCGCTGCTCGAGATATTCGTAGGCAGTCGTCGTCCGCCCGCGGCGGAAGAAGGGAATGATCCGCCAGGCCGCGAAGGCGGCGGCGAGCGGCATGAAGACGTAGGGCAGGAAGCGCAGCCAGTAGGTCTTGAAGGCGTCGGCGGGGAGCGCGAGGAACGTGATCGAGCTGATCGCGGTCCCGACCATCGAGAGGCCGATGGCAAAGGCGGGGACCTTGCGCCCGCCGACGAAGTATTCGTCGGTCGAATCGTTGCGGCGACCGAAGTAGAGACCGATCGCGAGCATCGCCGCGAGACAGGCTGCGATCGCGAGCCAGTCGAGGGTCTGGAGCTTCATCGAGACGGCTTCGGGGGGCGCACGTCAGGCCCGCGTCTTCGCCGACGCGGGGACGAGCCGCGGGAGGATCTCGCTGATGGAGCCGCGCACCAGGGCGTCCGCGAGGTCGTCCATCTCGGTCTCCGCCCCGTTCACGATCACGATCCGGGCGCCGGCGCTCTTCGCGGCGGGGACCATCGCGGCGATCGGATAGACCCCGAGCGTCGTTCCGATGGCGAGCAGCAGGTCGCATCGAAGAGCGGCCTGCTCGGCGCGCTCGAGGTCGCGGGCGACGAGGCCCTGGCCGAAGGAGATCGTCGCCGCCTTGAGAAGGCCGCCGCAGGAGCGGCAGGCGGGATCGCACTCGCCGGCGCGAACGCGCTCGAGCGCCCGCTCGATCGGCGCGCGCTCGCCGCAGTCCAGGCATTCGACTTCACGCAGCGTGCCGTGGATCTCGACGACACGCGCGGGATCCGAGCCGGCGGCCTGATGCAGACCGTCGACGTTCTGGGTCACGAGTGTATCGAGCCGTCCGGCGCCTTCGAGCCGGGCGAGGGCGCGGTGGCCGGCGTTGGGCTCGCGGCGGTTCATGTCGGTCTCGAGGCGCCATTGCCAGGCGCGGACGCGGACCTCGGGATCGGCGACGTAGAACTGGAGCGTCGCCATCTTCTCTGCCGCCGGGTCGCGGGTCCAGAGCCCCTGCGGTCCGCGGAAATCGGGGATCCCGGAATCGGTCGAGATGCCGGCGCCGGTCAGGGCGACGACGCAGCGCGCCTGCTCGATCCAGCCCCGGACGCGTGCGATCGCGTCCTCCGAAGCGTCTGCCGATCCACCGTCCGAAGAGCGTCCGCTCACGCACCGCTCCCCTAACAACACGTCGCGCCGGCGGCGCCGCGATGGTCGTGCCAGTGGCCGAGGTCGAGGAAGAGCGCGCCGTCCGCGGCCGCCCGCAGCGCCCGCCAGGGATCGATCACGAACGGCCCCTCGCGGACGATCCGAAGCGTCGCGGATTCGCCCGGCGCGAGGACGATCTCGCGGTCTCCGTCGAAGGCGAGCAGCCCGGGTCCCCGCCAGACGACGTCCTCGGCGAGCTCGATCCGGTCGGCGCCCTCGATCGCGACGTCTTCGTACAGCCCGGGCGAGATCGGCGCGCGCAGCACATGGCCGTGCGATGCGCGATCCGGCCCCGTGCGGGTGCGGACGCACACGCCGAATTCGTCCTCCGCGAGGCAGGGCAGCAGGAGCCCCCCGATCGGCGAGAGTCCGACGCTCGCCGGCTCGGCGCGCGTCAGCAGGATGCGGGCGAGCTTCGCGGGATCGACCTGCAGCAGACTGCCCGGATGGTCATCGACGAGCAGCCCCGCGTCGATCAGGGCCATGCTCTCGCGTCCGTCGTCGCAGCGGACCCGTACGATCTTCGCGCGCGGCAGCG
>CAZFKD010000551.1:0-3011 GCA_964519695.1 uncultured Spirochaetaceae bacterium | reverse complement strand
GGGGAGAGTTCACGAGCCGGTTCATGCAACGAGAGCGGGGGCACCGGCTTCGGCGAGCACACTGAAGCGGATTGGTCGAGCGCGAGTCAGAAGTCCGGTAGCTGCCGAACCCGCGTGCGTGTCGGAGGTTCGAATCGCGCGCGATCGGCTCGATTCAGATCCATTCTTCGAGCCACGTTTAGCGAAGAACGCGATCGGGCTCCGCGACCGCGACCGTGAACAGCTCGATTCCAGCAGCCCGCTTCGCCGCATCGAAAGCCTTCAGGACACCCGGAATCTCGTTGCGCGGAACGCAGAAGCGGAGCTGCAGCGACGCTTCCGCATCCCGCCAGGCCTCGCGGATGCCCTCGACGAGCGCCATCGCATGTCTCGGCAGGTCGTCGAGCGCGATGCCGAGCGGCGACATCGCGACGCGGGTACACCTCAGATCGCGACAGCGCTCGAGGGCGGTCCGCATCTCGTCGGTCGCCCGCATTTGATCGAACCCGTGGCGATCCCCGAGGCCGAGCAACATCAACCGCGGAGAGCGCAGCGCCCGCCCACATCCGATCAGGAGCGCCTCGCCGCTCTTGCCCGAGAGATCCCCGCTTTCGATCCGGCGCGACAGGCCACCGCACAACCGCCAATCCGCGCGCGCGGCACCGCTGCGCAGGGGCCGATCGTCCGCGAAGAACCCCGCCACGGCGATGTCGCTCTCGACCCGCTCGAGCGGCCGCGAAGTCAGGAGCACTTCGATCGCGGCTTTCATGCGCTCCGAACCTCCTTGGCGATCGCATCGAGCACGCCGTTCACGAAAGAAGGTGAACGGTCGCTCCCGAATCGCCGCGCCAGGTCGACGGCCTCGTCGATCACGACGGCGACCGGGGTCTCGGTATCCCGGAGCTCGTGGGCGCCGAGTCGCAGGACGTTCCGATCGACGACCGCCATCCGCGATACACGCCAGTTGCGCGCGTGCAGACTGACCAGCTCGTCGAGCTCCGGCAACCGCGCGACGACGCCGGTCACGAGCTCCCGCGCAAACTCGAGCGCCCCCTTCGGCACCACGAAATTCTCCGCCACGCGATCGAAAATCCGGTCGCTGGGCTCGGGCGTCCGCACCGGACTCCCAAGACCTTCATCGATCGCGTCGTCATCGTCGACAGCCAGCAGGCCGTCCACATCCTCGACCGTTTCGGCCGGCTCCGCCAGCCGGCGCGGGCTCTTATGACCTGCGAGGTCGACCGCATACAAGACCTGCAGCGCGACCTCGCGCCCCTGGTGCCGACTGCTGCCCGCCGTCTCGGCCCGTTCGCTCACGAAGTCACCCGCTTCCGTCCGGCGGTCGTACGGGCCCCGCTGCGCGAGCGTCCGCGCCGGGCGCTCGCGCGCACGGCGAAGGAGCCCGTCTCGAAGAGCCGCGCCATCTCGATCGCGGCGACGGCGACCTCTGCGCCCTTGTTGCCCTCGCTCCCGCCGGCCCGGGCCAGGGCCTGCTCGATGTCGTCGGTCGTCAGGATGCCGAAGGCGACGGGGACGTTGGTGGTCCGCATCACTTCGCGAACACCGTCGGTCACGCCCCGGCAGACGTAGTCGAAATGCGGCGTGCCGCCGCGAATGACCGAGCCGAGGGTCACGATCGCGTCGAATCCCCCGGATTCGGCCAGCCGTCGCGTCGCCTGCGGAATCTCGAAGGCGCCGGGAACCCAGAAAAGGCGAAGGTCTTCGGGCGCCAGGCCGCGTTCGAGGAGCGCCGCCCGCGCTCCTTCGACGAGCCGGACCGAGATCAGATGATTGAAGCGCGACGCGACGAGCGCGAAACGCAGGCCGCGCGCGTCGAGCCTCGGAGTTTCGATCTTCATGTTCGAGCCTTCATCCGCCGTTTTCGAATCGGCCCGCCCGCAAGGGAGGATTCTCCTTGGCGGCTCACTGTTCCCTTCAGATGGAGATCACTGCCGCAGCGCCGGACCTCGATCTCGTCGATCCGCAGCGCATCGTGCAGCTTTCGTATCCCCATCGCGCCGAGCGCCGGTCGGCCATCTTCCCCGATCAGACGGGGGGCCAGGAACCAGTGTACCTCGTCGACGAGATCCGCCTGCAGCAGCGCAGCCGCGAGACGTCCGCCCCCTTCGACGAGGATCGTCGTCAGGCCCGCATCCGCGAGCGCGTGCAGCGCATGGTCGAGATCGACATGGCCGGATGCGCTGCGCGGCGTCTCGAAGACGCAGCGCGCGCGTCGGCGCGCCGCGGCCAGGCCTCGAACGCCCTCGCGACAGACGATCCAGGTCTCGCGCGCCCCGCCAGCGAGCGACCCGGCCTGCCGACCCCGGGGCGGCAAGTCTCCACCGCCCTGCCGTTCTGCGAACAGACGTGCGCTCGCAGGAACGCGCAGCCCGCCGTCGACGACCACCCGGACCGGCCAGCGCAGGATCCGCTCCCCGCGCCGCGCGGAGAGCTCGGGATCGTCGGCGATGGCGGTCGCCGAGCCGACCATGACCGCATCGTGGACGAGGCGGAGCCGATGAACGGCGGCCCGACTCGCCTCGCACGTGATCCAGCGCGAATCCCCACTGGCGACGGCGATACGCCCGTCGAGGGTCGAGGCGAGCTTCAGGGTGACGAAAGGGCGCCCGCGCTCGCAGACCGAGATGAAGCCGCGGTGCTGGCGGCGGCAATCCCCTTCGAGCACGTCCGTCACCACTTCGATGCCCGCCCTGCGCAGATGCGCGAAGCCGCGGCCGGAGACACGCGCGTGGGGATCGCGGCAGCCGGCAACGACACGGCCGATGCCGGCGGCGACGATCGCTTCGGTGCAGGCCCCCGTCCGGCCGACGAAATTGCAGGGCTCGAGAGTCACGGCGAGAGCCGCGCCGCGCAGCGCCGCGGCGCCATGGCGTCGGCGGGCGCTTTGCATCGCGACGATCTCGGCATGGGGCCCGCCGGGCGGCTTCGTGGTTCCGATGCCGAGGATCCGATCGCCGCGAAAGACGACGGCGCCGACGCTCGGATTCGGATGGGTCCGCCCGTCGCCCCGG
>CAZFKD010000550.1:0-3014 GCA_964519695.1 uncultured Spirochaetaceae bacterium | reverse complement strand
TCGTCCTCGCCCACGAGCAGGCCCACGCGTCGCGCCGTGATCCCGCCCGCTTCCTCGCGGCCGACCTCGCCAGCCGACTCCATCTCCCGCGCACGCGCAGCGCGATCCTCGGCACGCTGCGGCTCGCCGCGGAGCAGGCCTGCGATGCACGCGCCGCCGAGCACGTCGGCGATCGCCTCCAGGTCGCAGCAACCCTGCTGCGCGTCGAACGACTCATGCAGCGCCGACCGCTCGCCGACGCGCTCGCCGCGGCCCTTCAAGGCGCGAGCCTGCCTGCCCGGATCGAAGCGCTCGTCGCCGCGCCGACGCCGGCGCCGATGTCGCGGGGAAGCCGCCTTCGCCTCGCCTGGCCGTGGATCGCCGCAGCCGTCGCCCTCGTCCTCGCCCGCCCCATCCACCACCTCGCGGAGCACGCGCTCGAAGCGCTACTCCGATCCATGGTCGGACTCAGCCTGCTCTCATAGCGTGCGGCGCCATGCGCCTGTACATGCTGCTCTCGTCCGGCTTGGTTCGTCTCGTCCATGCGATTTCTCGATCGCCGCACACCAGGAGCCTGCAGCGCCGCAAGCTCGCGGCCGCTCTCGCCTCGGCGCTGCTCGCGCTCCCGATCTTCGCAGGCGGAGCTGCGCGCGCGGACTCCGCGATCGACGAAGAAGCGGTCGATGAGATGATCGTCTTCGGCCGCGCCGAGGCGCAGCTCGGCCTCGCGACCGCCGCCTCCGAGGGCCATATCGGCCATGCCGACCTCGCCCTGCGCCCGATCGGCCGCGTCGGCGAGCTGCTCGAATCCGTCCCCGGCCTGATCGCGACCCAGCATTCGGGCTCCGGCAAGGCGAATCAATATTTCCTGCGCGGATTCAACCTCGATCACGGCACCGACTTCGCGACCTTCTTCGACGGTGTCCCCCTCAATTTTCGCAGTCACGGCCATGGCCAGGGCTATACCGATCTCAACTTCGTGATCCCCGAACTCGTCGAGGCGATCGACTATCGCAAGGGCGCCTATCGCGCCGACGTCGGCGATTTCGGCGGCGCCGGCGCCTCGTTCCTGTCGACCTACGACGTGCTGCCGGATTCGATCGCCTCGCTGACCTACGGCTCGTACGACTTCGTCCGAGGGCTCGCCGCGACCAACATCGAGACCGACTCAGGCAACGGCATCCTCGCCCTCGAGGCCCGGACCAACGACGATCCCTACGACCTCGACGCGAACCTGCTCCATCTGAACGGCTTCGCGAAATGGACCACCGACCTCGCCGGCGGCCAGCTGCGCGCCTCGGCGACCGGCTATCACGCGCGCTGGAACTCGACGGACCAGATCCCCGACCGCGCGATCGGGAGCCCGGATCCGACGATCAACGAACCACGGCTCGGATTCGTCGACCCCGATCTCGGCGGCGATACGACCCGCGTCGGCGCGACCCTCGACTGGCGCGAGGACGACGAGACCCCGCTCAGCGCCTCGACCTGGTTTCTCTACTACGACTTTCAGCTCTTCTCGAACTTCACCTACTTCCTCGACGATCCGGTGAACGGCGACGAGTTCGAGCAGCGCGACCGACGCTTCGCCTGGGGCGCGAAGGTCGGCCAGGACTTCGCTCCGATCGTCTTCGGCCGGCCCGTCGAGATCCGCACGGGCTTCGATACGCGGATCGACCGCATCCCCGACCTCGGGCTCTTCAAGACCGATGCGCGGCAGCGGGTCTCGATCGTGCGGCGCGATGCGGTGACGGAATGGTCGGGCGCGCTCTTCGGCGAGGCGCGCCATTCGCCGGTCGACTGGTTGACGGTCGTCGCCGGCCTCCGCGGCGACCTCTTCGCCTTCGATGTCGATACCCGGGCGGGCGTCGGCGCGGTGACCAACTCCGGCGCCGAGGTCGACGGGCTCGTCAGCCCGAAGCTCTCGCTGATCCTGCGCCCCCACGAAGACTACGAGCTCTACCTGAACGGCGGCGGCGGCTTCCATTCGAACGATGCCCGCGGCACGACCATCCGCATCGATCCGGTCGAGGGGACCCCCGTCGGCGCCGTCGATGGCCTGGCCCGTCAATGGGGCAGCGAGGTCGGCGCGCGCTGGCAGCCGGACGAGCGATTCCATCTGACGGGCGCGCTCTGGTTCCTGACCTCCGAGTCGGAGCTCGTGTTCGTCGGCGACGCCGGAACGACGGAGCCGAAGGGCAGCAGCCGGCGCTTCGGGGTCGAGCTGACGGCGTTCCTGCGACCGATCGAGTGGCTCGCCTTCGACGCGTCCTACGCCTGGTCCGATGCGCGCTTCGACGATCTCCCGAGCGGCGAGGACCGGATTCCGGGCGCGCTCGAACACGTCGTCTCGGCCGGCGCGACGGTGACGGCGGGCGCCTTCTCGTCGAGCCTGCGCGTGCGCCATTTCGGCGCCTATCCGCTGATCGAAGACAATACCCAGCGGGCGGGCTCGACGACCCTCGTGAATCTCGGCGGCGCCTATACCTGGAAGCGCGTGACCTTCGATCTCACGGTCGTGAATCTCTTCGATTCGAAGGACGACGACATCCAGTATTTCTACGCATCGCAGCTCGCCAGCGAGGCCGCGCCCGTGGACGATGTCCACCGCCATCCGGCCGAGCCGCGCCAGCTGCGCGGCACGATCCGCGTCGCGTTCTGAATCCGCCATCGGCCGACCGGGCCATCCACCGATCGGGCCATCCACCGATCGCTCGGCTCGGTCGACGCGAGCGCCTCAGCGTCCGACGAGCCGCGCGCTGACGCCGCGCGCGCACGCCATCAGCGCATCGGCGAGCCGCGCCGCATTGCCGACCGAGATCTGCTGGGGCGACGCGACGAGCGAGATCGCCGCGACGACGTCGCCGGCCGGGCCGAAGACGGGCGCCGCCAGCTGCGAGACGT
Organism: uncultured Spirochaetaceae bacterium; assembly: GCA_964519695.1. GTDB lineage: Bacteria > Myxococcota_A > UBA9160 > UBA9160 > UBA4427 > UBA4427. The sequence continues at coordinate 131 of CAZFKD010000550.1, read as the reverse complement.
GCGGGGCGCGCAGCGGATCGGGATCGACGACGAGATATTCGTCGTGGGTCATCGCCTGCATCAAGCGGTCGCGGCGCGAGATCGTCTCGGCCGAGCGCGGCTCGCGCGCGAGGCGCGCCATCACGTTGCCA
>CAZFKD010000549.1:0-3019 GCA_964519695.1 uncultured Spirochaetaceae bacterium | reverse complement strand
CGGCAAGACCATGCAGTCGATGGTCGGCGACGAGCACCGGCGCAATCGCGCGCTGATCGCCTCCGCCTTCACGCCCCGCTCGATCGGCGCGCAGCAGACCGAGCTGCTCGAGCCCCTCGCCCACGAGCTGATCGATGGTCTCGCAACGACCCCTCGCTTCGATCTCGTCGCGCAGTTCGCGCATCGCTACCCCGCGCTCGTCATCACGCGCCTGCTCGGCATCCCCGTCCACGACGAGGCGCTCTTCCTGCAATGGGGGCTCGACCTCTTCCTGTTCCCGTGGAACCCCGAGAAGGCCCGGCGCGCCTGGAGCGCCTTCCGCGCCTATCTCGCGCCGATCGTGCAGGATCGCCGCGCGCGGCCGGGAGAGGACCTCCTCTCGGCGCTCGTGCAGGCCGAGCTCGAGGGCGAACGGCTCTCGGACGACGAGATCTACTCCTTTCTCGGGATCCTCTATCCCGCCGGTGCGGATACGGCCTACAAAGCGATCGCCAGCATGATGGCGGCCGTGCTCGGCGAGCGGACGCTCTTCGAGCGGGCCCGGGCCGACGTCGCAGTCCGCGCCTCGATCGCCGACGAGACGCTGCGCTGGGAGGCCCCGGTCGCCCTGCTGCCGCGTCGCTCCGCGCTCGATAGCCGCTTCGGCGGGCAAACGATCGCGAAGGGCGAAACGCTGCTGATCGGGATCACCGCCGCCAATCGCGATCCCGCCGTCTTCGACGCGCCCGACCGCTTCGATCCCGATCGCCCGAGGCTCGAGAAATCCCTCGTCTTCGGCCACGGGCCGCATTTCTGCCTCGGCGCGCCGCTCGCGCGCGCGGAGCTCCGCATCGCGCTCGGTGCCCTCGCCGAGCGATTCCCGGCGATGCGCCTCGAGGATCCGGCCGACGTCGAGACCACCGGCGCGATCCTGCGCGGGCCTCGGCGGGTCGTCGTGCGGATCTGAGGGACCAATCTGAGGGACCAAGGCCGCCGCCGGGGCGGCGTCACGGAATCGCGGTTCGTGCAATCACGGCCCGCCCGATATCGTCGGTCGATGCGCCGGAACCGGCTCGTGACCCCGCTCGCCGCCGCCGCCGGCCCGAGCGATGGATTCCGGGCGGCGACGGACTTCCCGAACGGGACGAAGGAGGAACGGACATGCAGCAGCTGAAGGGCAAGGTCGCGGTCGTGACGGGCGGCGCGGGCGGCATCGGCCGCGCGATCGGCGAGGCGATGCTCGCGGAGGGCATGCAGGTCGTGCTCGCCGACGTCGTCGGGGAACAGCTCGCGGCGACGGTGAAGGAGATCGGATCGAAGGACGTGATCGGCGTCCGGACCGACGTGACTTCCTTCGATTCGCTCTGCGCCCTGCGCGAGGCGGCGCTCGAGCGCTTCGGCGCGGTTCACGTCGTCTGCAACAACGCAGCGGTCGGAGCCGGCGCGAAGGGCCATGTCTGGGAGCACCATCTGAACGACTGGAAATGGTCGCTCGAGGTCAACGTGATCGGCGTGATCAACGGCATGAACGCCTTCGTGCCGATGCTCGTCGCCCAGGACGAGGGTCACGTCGTCAACACCTCGTCGGGCAACGGCGCCTATTTCCCGATCGCGAGCAGCGGCATCTATCCCGTCACGAAGGCCGCCGTCACGACGCTGACCGAATGCCTCTGGGGCCAGCTGCGCCAGATGGGCTCGAAGGTCAGCGCATCCTGTCTGCTGCCCTCGAGCCCGACGCCGGGCGTCCTCGCGACGGGCATCTGGAAGGCCGGCGCGAATCGCCCGGAGCGCTATCTGCGCGGCGACCCCGACGACGCCAATCCGCGCGACGCCCTCGCCGACTACCGCGAGCGGGCGAAGGCCGCAGGCCAGGAGGTCGCCATCGCCCCGCTCGAAGACGTCGCGAAGCTCTGTCTCGACGCGATCCGCGACGACGTCTTCTGGGCGACCTATCCCCTCGAGCACCAGACGCAGAAGCTGCGCGCCCGCTTCGAATCGATGCTGAACCGGACGACGCCCGAGTACCTGAACGAGGTCAACCTGATGGCGGCGGGCGCGAAGGAGCGTTCGCAGGCGAAGTAGTCGGCGCCGGAACCCGCCGCCGCGAGCGCCGCGAGCGAGGCGACCCTCTTCGCAACCTCTCAGGGCGGGCCGGCGGCGACCGCGCTCTTGCTGGAGCGATGGATCCGCTCGCGGAGCGACTCGACCGATTCGATCGCCTGCGAGCGCATCAACCGATCCCCGATGGCTTCGGGAATCGAGCCGCCGAGCTCGGTGCGCGTCATGTGGATCGCCTGCGTTCCGCCGCGTCCGTCGGGACGGAACTCCCAGTAGCCGGCGGCGCCCGTCAATCGCACGACGTCGGCCCCGGCGCTCGGGAGCCGATCGTTCGCCTCGCTCCACTCGACGCGATGGACCCCGGTCGCGGGGTCCTCGGACTCGACGATCCGCAGCGCGAGCTCGCGATCGGAGAGCATCAGCGGCAGATCGATGAACGTATAGACGACGGCCTCGCCCGCGCTGCGCTCGAGCACCTCGCGCCGCTGCCCGCGCGGCGTGTCCTTCGGGTCCAGCATGCTCGCGGCGAGGACCTGATGGGCGATCGTCGGCGGGACGTCGAAGCGCGTCTCGAGCCGGAAGCTGGGGCGCCCCGGCGTCGGGCTCGCCTCGATGAACAGGACGACGGCCTCTTCGCCCTTGCCCCGGCGATCCGCGAGCTCCCAGTCCGGCTCCGCTTCGCCCGCGCGGGCCCAGGGGGCCAGCATCGTCCCGATCAGGCACGCCGCCGCGGCCCCCGAAAGGAGACCGTAGACCGCCCCGGCGGGATCGCTGCCGCGACCAACGCCCGCCCGGGCGAGCCCGTCGACGCGAGCGATTTCCGACGTCTGCCGCCCAGTCATCCGCATCGCGAAACTCCGTCCCCTCCGAGGTCGCGCCATTTTCGCATGGATCGCGGCCGGGCGGGAAGCCTTTCGGCGGAAGAACGGCGACATCCCGGCTCGCCCGCTCAGCGATAAATTCTTCTCGCGTGATAGCTTCT
>CAZFKD010000548.1:0-3021 GCA_964519695.1 uncultured Spirochaetaceae bacterium | reverse complement strand
CGCGCGCTGGGCCGAACATCCCGACGAGGCGCAGCGCGGGCGCGAGGACGCCGCGCAGATCATGGACCTCGCGCGCGGCTGGGACGCGATCATGACGGAGACGCTCTGGGAAGCCGGGGACCCGTACGCGCCGTTCCCGCGCGGCGATCGTTCGGAGTAGCCGTGCTGCTGAGGCGCCGTTTCGCTGGCGATCGCCCATCGATTCGCGGGCGGAGCCGGCGACCTCGCGCCACTGCTGCGCAGCGAGCAGACCGCCCGGCGGCCGGACATCCTCGTCGTCGTGGTCGAGAGTCTTCGTCGCGACGCGCTCGAGCCGCAGACCATGCCGCATCTCTGGTCCTGGTCGGAGCGGGGCCTGCGCTTCGACGACCACTCGGCGACGTCGAACGCCTCCCACTGCGGCTCGTTCGCGCTCGTCTGCGGCCGCAGCCCGCCCTGCTATTTCGAGACCCTCGACTCGGGCGAGCGCCCGACGCTGTCCTCCCATCTGCGAGCCTCGGGCTACGAGCGCCGCCATCTGACCTGCAGCGACATCGCCTGGCGCGCAATGGATCGTTTCATGAGATCGGCCGATTCGATCTCTGAGCCACGATCGATGCGTAGGCGGCGGGCTGGTGGATGTCGCAGTTCGACTTCGAAGGCGAAATCCGCTGGCACGCACACGGTCGGAGTGAGATCCGAGCCGTGCCGGTTCGTCATGTCCTGAACGCGGAGGACGCGTGGCTCGTGTCGAACCCCGATTGCGGCAGGCGCATGCGAGCGCGCATAGCCATCACGGACCCGGACGGCCGGCAGTGTTCAGTCCTACTGGAGATTGCCCAGTTTTATATCAATTTCCCCACGGTTCTCCCCCATGAATCCCTCGAATGCGCAGAATTCCGCGATTTTGAGCACGATCTATCTCGCTTTGCTGCCCAGCGGCCGATAGCTTCCGCCGCGGTCGAGTGGGCCGCGGGATCGGTTCCTGAAGCGCTCCGGTCTCGCGTCCCGCATCTGCCGAAACCATGAGGGGGTGATGATGAGGATTTCTGGAAGACTCGTTTGCGTACGCCGGAATTGGATCCTGGCCGGAATGATTGCGGGATCGTTGGCCATGCCCGTTTGGGCGTCCGCCGACGACCATGCGGACAATCCGGAAGACGACGAGCCGATCTTCACGGGCCTGATCGATGTCGGCGTCGGATTCCGACGGCTCGATTCGAGTAACCAGCCCGGGAGCAACGACGAGCACTTCTCGTACGGCGCGGGGGGGCGGGTCAATCTCCCGCTGATCGGGGGTGCTTCCGCGCAGGTCGATCTGCAGAGCGAGATCCACGAAGAAGGGGGCGAGGATTCGCCTGAAGGTGCCCACATGGTCACGGGCCATCTGAGCTGGCGAAACGACCTCTTCCTCGTCGGCGCCTTCGCCGGTGGCGGCCAGGCGGCGAACACGGAATCGAACGACAATACGACGGGCTTCGCGGTCGGCGGCGAGGCGCAGGCCTATCTCGGAGACTTCACGCTCTACTCGCAGGCAGGCTACGGCCACTTCCAGGTCGACGAGGGCGAAGGCTTCCATGAGGGGTGGTTCGTCGGCCTCGAGGGCCGCTATTTCTTCCGGGAGGACTACGGATTCAAGGGCGGATTCGCGTATGGCGAGACCGACGAATTCCTCGACGGAGACGACAAGGGTGAAATCTGGAACTGGGACGCCGAGGTCTTCGGAAGAGTGACTCAGCGGTATCCCATATATGGAACGCTCGCCTATCAGGGGGGCCGCTACGACGCGACGTCCGACAACAACGAGGGCGACGATCATCGGATCATCTTCGGCGCGCGATTCCTGTTCGGCGCGAAGACGGCCAAGGAAAACGATCGCCGAGGAGCGACGCTGTCCGGGCCGATGCTGCCCGCGCGAACGGCGTCCTGGACCGAGTCTCTCGACTAGCGCTCGAGCCGGCACGAGCAGTCGGATTCGAAACGGCAGGGGCGGTCCGGCTGGACCGCCCCTGCGCAGGGGACCGGGCGCGCTGGGGCTCGGCTCGAACCGGAAGCGGCGCCATGAAGTCGCTCACGCGCTGCAGCCTCCAGCGCCTCGCCTGCGCCGCGCGCCGCGCCCCTCCGCCAGCCGGGTAGCCGCGGATCGCCGGGCGGTCTCGAAATCTCCGAGAAGTCCTCCCAACCCGTTCCGCTCCGGATCGATCGGCATCCTGTACGATCAGGAAGCGATCCGGTTCGCCCCTCTCGCAATCCGCGAGTCCCTCGGTCGCTCGGAGGACCCGTGCTGCCGAGGCGCCGCTTCGCTGGCGAGCAGCCCATCGATTCGCAGGCGGAGCAGGGCATGTCCATTCGACGCGCAGGGCTGTGTTCGGCTGGGGTCCAGGGACGAGGGCCGTGAAGGGCGATTCGATCGGACCTGCACCGCTCCTGTTCGCGACCCTGCTTCCGCTCGGCTCGGCGATCTTCCTGCTGCCCGGCGAGTTCGCCTACTACAAGCGCGAGCTCGCGCTGACGCCGGACGACACGGCCGTTCGCCTGGCCGTCCTGATGATGATCCTCTCGAAGTCGCTCTTCGCCCTCGCTGCGGGTGTCGCTCCGCTTCTGCTCTGCGCGCGCTGCGTTTCGCCCCGGATGCTGCGAAGCGTCTCGCTGGCGATCGGTCTCATCGTCCTCGGTTTCGTCGCCGTCGATCTCGAGCTGCAGAAGAACACCGGGAACCACCTCGTCGACTATCTGCCCTACCTGCTGGATCCCGAGACGTTCGTCTGGGCTGGGCAGGGCTTCGACGTCGCGCCGGGGCTGCGGCGCGTCGCCCGGAGCCTCTGCGTCGCCGTCCTGCCCGCGCTGGCGATCGCCTGGATCGCCGAGCGCCGGGTCGCGCGCGTGCCCCGGCGCCGCGGACGGCGCCTCCTGGCGGCCGTGCTAGGTCTCGGCGTCTTCGTGACGATTGCTCCGACGGTTCTGCAGTTGAGCGGGCGCGCGGCGGGCCCGCTTGCGCACTTGAACGAGCGGCTGCCCTGGTCGGGGCTCGCGGGTCTGTTC
>CAZFKD010000547.1:0-3026 GCA_964519695.1 uncultured Spirochaetaceae bacterium | reverse complement strand
GTCGAGCTCGAGTCCTCGGGATACCGAGTGGTCTCGACGCGTGACGGACGCGAAGCGCTGGAAGCCCTACGTCGAGATTCCATCGACCTGATCCTCAGTGACTACCGGATGCATCCGATGGACGGGCTCGCGCTCCTCTATGCCGTACGGAAGACGCTCGAGGTGCCGTTCGTCCTCTACAGTGCCGGCGCCGATGCCCAGACCGTCTTCGCGGCAGGGCGCGCCGGCGCCGTGCGGTTCCTCGAGTTCCCATTCCGTGTGGCAGATCAGCTCCTCCCGACGATCGCGGACACTCTGGCGTCGCGCGGTGAGCGCGAGCGCGAGAAGCGGCGCGTCGGCGCGGACCGTCTGATCGGATCCTCCAACGCCATGCGGCACGTACGAGCGACGATTCGCCGCCTTGCACCGACCGCCAACACCGTGCTGATCCATGGCGAGACGGGCACCGGAAAGGAACTGGTCGCTCGCGCGATCCACGAAGAAAGCGGCCGTGGACCCTTCGTTTCGGTGTCGGTGCCGGAACTCTCCGAGGGCGTCTTCGAGAGTGAGCTGTTCGGTCATGCCCGGGGCTCGTTCACCGGCGCCGTCAATGCTCGTCAGGGCCTCTTCGAGCAGGCCAGCGGGGGAACGCTGTTCCTCGACGAGATCGGCGACACTCCGCTGCCGATCCAAGTCAAGCTCCTACGCGTGCTGGAGACGCGCGAGGTCCGGCCTGTCGGTGGCACGAGCGTGCGGAAGGTGGACGTTCGCATCGTGGCGGCTACGAACCGGGATCTCGCCGAGCTATCGCGTCGCGGGGCCTTCCGGGAAGATCTCCTCTACCGGTTGCGAGGCTCGACGATCCACCTGCCTCCGCTGCGCGCTCGGGCGGGAGACCTCGAGGGGATTGCCCAGGCCATCATCGCCGAGATCGCGGAGGCCGCTCGCCTCCGCGTGCCGAAGCTCGATCCTGGGTTCCTCGCGGCGCTCACGCATTGCCCCTGGAAAGGCAATGTTCGCGAGCTGCGCGCCGTCCTCGAGAATGTGATCCTCTGGCGCGATGGCGACGGGCCCGTCGAGCGGATGCATCTCGTCGAGGCGCTCGTCGCCATGAACCCGGACCTGAGCCCGGAGGATCAGCTCCTCGCCCAGAACATGCTGGAGGTCTACCGCCGGCATGGGTGGAATCAGGAGGCTGCCCGCCGCGAACTTGCGATGACGCGTGGGGAGTGGCGGAGCCGGGCGGCGCGGTTCGGGCTCGACGCCGTGAGGCGGCGACGAAGGTGAAACTGCTGTTGCTGCTCATCATCGCCGGCGTGCTCGTACCGGCCGCGACAAGCCGGGGTGCACCGGATCCGTCCGCCGACGCCCTCGAACCCTCGGCGCTCGAAATCATGCAGACTGCCTTCGATCGCATGTTCAACTACCCCTCCGTGCGCAGCATCACCCTCCGCATCCATCGCGGCGGGAGCCGCGTCACGTACCGATCCTTCGACGTCGTCTACAAGAGGATCGACGGGCGCGGGCGTTCGCTGCTGCGGTTCACCGAGCCCGAGTATCTCCGGGGCAACGGCCTGCTGATGATCGAGGAGGCCGACGGCCGCAGCGACACCTGGATCTATCAGCGCGACCTTCGGCGTCCGCGGCGGGTTCTCGCTGGACATAAGGGAGATGCCTTCTACGGAAGTGACCTCTCGTTCGAGGACCTCGAACACCACGACTGGCGGCGCTATCAGCTACGGCGGTTGCCCGATACGACCGCGCAGGGCGAACCGGCCTACGTCGTGGAGGCATCCACTCCGACCGACTCGCAGTACGCGAAAGCTGTCGCCACGATCCAGCGGGAGCGTTTCGCTCTGCTGCGGTTGGATCTCTACGGCGTCGGTTCCGCGACACCGATCAAGTCTCTCGAGCTTGCATCGGACGAGATCGAGCAGGGGCGAGACGGGCGCTTGAAGCCAGCCCGGATGTGGGTTCGTCAACACGGCCGTGAAGCCTCGACCGAGGTTGTCTTCGACCGCATCGACGACGATCCGAAGATTGCCGATGAGGTCTTTGCGACCATGCGGCTCATCCGGTCCGGCGAGGACCTCTACAAGCTCGTCGAGCGCATGCGCAAGGAGCCCGAGGAACCGTGATCGACGGCTATCGACGGCGACCTCTCTACAGCGCCGACAACGAGGACACGAGATCCGAGTTGACGGCGCTCGAGATCACCGGGGACGACACCGTGGTCGCCATCGCAGCCGGCGGCGGCCGCGCGCTGAGCCTGCTCACCGCTTCCCCTAAGCGCCTCATCGCCATCGACCGACGGCCTGACCAGCTCTTCAACCTCGAGCTCAAAGCGGCCGCCATGGAGGCGTTCGATCTCGCTCAGTTTCAGGGTTTCCTGGGAATCGGGGATGATCCCGACCGACTCGATCAATATGTGGGCATCCGGCAGTCGCTCTCCCGAAGCGCTAGGCAGTACTGGGACAACCGACGGGCGATCATCGAGGCGGGAGCCTTCTTCGCCGGACGCACTGAGACCACGTTGATTCGCTTCATGCGGAGCCTCAAAGCCCTCGGCCTCATGCGTTGGGCGGAGCCCCTGTTCCAGGCGACCTCGCTCGAGGCGCAGCAGGCGCTGATCGAGACCCATCGCAGCAAGGTCGATCGAGGACTCTTCTGGTGGAAGCTCTTCTGCCACCCACTCGTCATCTATTCGCTGGCCCAGGATCCGAGCTTCCTGCGGTCGACCGAAGGAAGCGTCGGTGCGTACCTCGTTCGCCGGTTGCTCGACTACGCCTCGTCGCACCTGGTTCGCGAGAGCTACGTCCTCCGGCTCGCCTACGACTGTGGCCTCACGCCCCGCAGCCCGCTTCCGCTCTACCTGACGCCTGTTGGCTTCGAAGCGGCACGCAAGCATCTCGACCGTCTCGAGCTGCAGTGCGCAGACCTTCAGGACTTTGCGGCACGGCACCGGCCGTCGGGACCTGTGAAGTGGTCGCTATCCGACATCAGCTGCTGGATGCCAGAGGCGCAGTTCCACGAGGTTCTCAGACTGG
>CAZFKD010000546.1:1501-3027 GCA_964519695.1 uncultured Spirochaetaceae bacterium | reverse complement strand
TCCTGGCCAACGGCGTCTGGCGTTTCGACCGGGCGTCGGTCTGGCGCTTCGATGCCGACGACCCGCTGGCCGAGCCCCGCTTCGAGCCGGCAGCGCCGCTCGAGATCGACCTCGCCGCGGTTCCGGAAGACACCCTCGCGCGCGCGGATCCGGCAATCCTGCCGATCCGCGCGCTGGCCCGCCATCTCGCGCGCGGCGATTCCTCGCCGCAAGCCCGGGATGCGCGCCTCGAGGCGGTCTTCCATGAACGGCTGAGCCGTCCGTGGCGGGTCCTCGTGCTGTGCTGGCTCGCGGTGCCGTTCGGATTGCGCGTCGATCGGCGCGGACGGATCGCGCCGGTCGCCGCCGTCGCCCTGTTGGTTCTGACGGCCTATTTCGCCCTGGCAAACGGCGGAGTCGCCCTGACGCGCCTCGGCCTGCTGCCCGTCGGCCTGGCGACCTGGACCGTGCCCCTGCTGTTCACCGTCGGCGGCGCGCTCTCCCTGCCGAGGCGATCGGCCTGAAGCCTCGATCAGGGCAACCGCCGACGCGGATCGAGGTAGCGAAAGAATTCGTGATCCGGGGACAGGAAGATGGAGGTCTTCTCGCCGAGCGAGCGCCGATAGGCCTCGAGGCTCCGGGTGAACGCATAGAACTCGGCGTCCTTGCCGTAGGCCGCGGCATAGATGCGCGCGGCCTCCGCATCCCCTTCGCCGCGTGCGACCTGGGCGGCGGCGTTCGCCTCGGCCAGGATCTCGCGCGCCTCGCGCTCCGCGCGGGCCCGGATCTCACGCGCCTCGCGCTCGCCGATCGCGCGCTTCTCGCGCGCGATGGCCCGCCGCTGCTCCCGCATCTGCTCGAAGGTCGACGCCTGGCTCGCGAGCGGCAGCTCGGTGCGGTTGATGCGGACGTCGACCACCCGCACGCCGTCGTCGACGAGCGCCTGCGTCGCGCTGCGTGAGAGTGCGCCAATCACTTCCGCTCGGGCCAGCAGGTCGCCCATCGACAAGGTGCCGATCGCGCTCTTCACGAGCGAGCCGACCGTGCTCAGGATCTTCGCCTCGGCGGCGGGAACGTTGCCGGGAAAGCTGCGCCGGAAGGCCAGCGGCGAGTCGATCTGCCAGAGCACGTAGTAGTCGACGATCAGGCGATCGTTCGCGCCGATCTCGACCTCCGTCGCCGGCGCGCTCAGATACTGGATCTTGCGGTCGAAGACGAGGACCTCGTCGATGAAGGGGATGCGCGGGCCCCACATCCCTGCGATCCCCGCCTCGCGCAGCTCCGCGATCGGCCGCCCGAGACGCAGGACGATGCGATACTCGTCCGCCCGGTTGATGACGAGCGGCCCCCGATCGATCTGGGAGGCCCAGAGCAAGAGCACCGAGGCCGCGCCGAGCAGCAGGAGCCCGAAGACGAATCTCATCGCCCGCCTTCCTTCGGCGCCGCGGCCCCCGTCGGCGGCGGCCAGCCGGACCAGAGGTTCACCGCCCCGGGCTCGCCGATCACCTTGTCCACTGCATTGTGACGGCCGACGTCCTCGCGCACGC
>CAZFKD010000546.1:0-1491 GCA_964519695.1 uncultured Spirochaetaceae bacterium | reverse complement strand
TCACCTTGTCCATGCCGGGCAGGATCGCCTCCATCGTTTCGAGATAGAGCCGCCGGCGGGTCACCTCCGGCGCGGCCTGATATTCGACGAGCAGCCCGTCGAAGCGCGCCGCCTCGCCCCGCGCCTCGACGATCTTCGCGCTCTTGTAGCCCTCCGCCCGCTCGCGGATCTCCGCCGCCTCCGATCGCGCCCGCTCCAAGATCTCGACGGCGTCTCCGGTCGCCGCGAAGGTCGCGCGCTTTTCGTCCTGCCCCGCGCTGACGACGTCCACGAACGCCTCTCGAACGGGCTCCGGGGCCTGCGGCTTCTCCAGGTTGACCCGCTGGACCTCGAACGCCGGCTCCAGACCGAGCGACGCCGAATACGCGTCGAGCCGCTCCGAGAGCAGGCGCGCCGCGTCCTCCTCGACCTGCTTCCATTTCTGGGAGAGGACCTCGTCGATCGTCCGTCTACCGATCGCGCTCCGCATCGAAGCCTCCATCGCGTCGTGGAGGACCGAGGCCGGATCCGCGAAGGAGAAGGCCCAAGCATAGGCGTCGGCGATCTTGTACTGGAGCTGGTAGGTGACGTTCACGACGTTGTGGTCCGCCGTCTGGATCGCCTCCCGCGTGATGCCCTCGGCGACCTGCTTCTCTTCGGCATCGGAGGGCGTACCCGGCGTCGAACGGGTGGGGCTTTCGCCGAAGGTCTCCGTCCGCATCTGTCCTGTATTGACGAGGACGTGCGACTCGAGCGGGGGCGGCAGGTGCGCCCAATAGCCCTCTTCGTGTCGCGTGCGATGATGGGCACCGAGCCGCAGGATCACGGCGGACTCACCCGGCGCCACCTTGTAGACCCCCTGCCAGCCCCAGCCGAGCAGGATCGCGAGCGATACGACCAGCAGCAAGCGATCGAAGAGCATGCGCGGGATGCCTCGCCCGGCGCGGTCGGCCGCGCCGTCGGAGCCCGAGGCCGGCGGGGTATCGACCACCTCAGGCGTCCCCGCCCGTACGCGGTTCGCCGAGCGCGGCTAAGCCCTTCGCCGCCCTGGATTCGCGGCCCTCCACCAGCTGCTCGTAGAAAGGCCGGATGAGATCGATCGGGATCGGGAAGATCGTGGTCGAGTTGCGACCGCTGCCCGCGATCTCCGCGAGCGTCTGGAGGTAGCGGAGCTGCAGACCCGACGGCTCGCTCGAGAGGACGTGAGCCGCATCGGCGATCCGCTGAGAGGCCTGGAACTCGCCCTCGGCGAGCGTGACCTTGGCGCGCTTCTCGCGTTCCGCCTCGGCCTGCTTCGCCATCACGCGCTGCATCTCCTGCGGCAGATCGATCTGCTTGAGCTCGACCGCGCGGACCTTGACGCCCCAGGGCTCCGTCTGTTGATCGATGATCTCCTGCAGCTGCTGGTTGATGCGCTCGCGCTGCGCGAGCAGATCGTCGAGCTCCGCCTGACCGCAGACGCTGCGCAGCGTCGTCTGCGCGAGCTGCGAGGTCCCGTAGAGGTAGTTCTCG
>CAZFKD010000545.1:0-3032 GCA_964519695.1 uncultured Spirochaetaceae bacterium | reverse complement strand
TCGAGCCGGGGAAGACGCCGTCGCCATGGGGATAGTCCGAGGCGAAGACGACGCTGTCGGGATACGCCTCGAGCATCGCCGCGAGCCCGGGCTCGACCTCTTCGACGCTGACGAAGCCCTGGCGGCGGAACTGGTCCGAGGGTTTCTCCTTCGGCCGCTTCGGAAAGCCGAAGAGCTCGAGATGCTCGTCGAGGCGATGGAGATGGGCGAGCGCCCAGACCGCGCCGGTCTCGAGGAAGGCGACGCGCAGGCGCGGATGGCGGTCGAGGACGCCGAAGGTCACGAGCTCCGTCAGCCCCAGCATCTGCTCCATCGGGAAGTGCACCGCATGCATCGCCGAGTAGTCGTCGCCGAGGCGATGGCGGAGCTCGGCGCAGGGAACGAGCCCGTTCAGCCCGGGATGGAGCGCGAAGGGGCGATCGGCCTCTTCGAGGTAGGACCAGAGCGCTTCGTAGTCGGGATCGTGGAGCGCCGGGGTTCCGGCGATCCGCTCGGGCCGTCGCCAGACGCCGCGGAAGTCGAGCTCCTCGAGGCAGCGCCGGGCCTCGGCGAGCGCGAGGGAGGCGCTCGTCTGGGGCAGGACGCCGATGCCGAACAGACGCTTCGGCGCATGGCGGCAGTAGTCGGCGAGCCAGTCGTTGATGGCGCGGCAGAGGGCGACGGAGGCCTCGGGATCCGTCACCTGCTGGATCATCAGGCCGTAGGTCGGGAAGATCACGGCCTGCTCGATCGCGTCGAGGTCCATGTCGGCGAGGCGAGCGGCGGGATCGTGGGCCCCGGCGCGCGCCCTGCCGGCACCGCTGCGCTCGCCGTGCTGCCTCGGCGCCGAGAGGCTCTCGGGCCGGGCCTGCATCGAGAAGCTCTCGATGTCGCCGCTCCGGAAATGGAAGCGATCGCCCTGGGCCACGACGCGCGGCGCGAGCGCGCGGAAGCGCGGCGCGAGGCGTTCGAGGAAGACGGGATCCGGCTCGACGACGTGGCCGTCGGCATCGATGATGGCGGGGGCGTTCATGCGGGGGCGCTCCGATCGCTTCCTGGTAAGATACATTTCGGGCTGCCCCGGTCGAGGCCCGGATCGAAGGTCCGGATGCGTCGCCGGCGGCCGAGAGGGAGAGATCGCGCATGACATCGAAGGCCGCGCGCCGCCTGCTCGAACCCGTCGCATCCGCGGCGAAAGTCCGCCGCGCTCCCTCCATCGAATCGGGCGACGAGGCCTCCGCGCCGCGTGCGGTCGATCTCTTCACGAAGCTCTCTCGCACGGGTCTGCTGCTCGACGCGCTCCAGCGCGAATGCCTCGACCCCCACGGCCTCGCCTTCGCCGAGTACTCCGTGCTGCGCATCCTCCAGGCCGAGCCGAAGCGCCGCCTCTCGCCGTCCCGGCTCGCCGAGCGGATCGTGCGGAAGACGGGGGCCGTGACCAAGCTCGTCGACCGGCTCGAGAGCGCGGGGCTCGTGGCGCGGCGGCGCGACGAGAGCGACGGGCGGGCGGTGCACGTCCAGCTGACCGCCGCCGGCAATCGCCTGGCGAACGCGGCCAGCCGTTCGTACACCGCCGGCCGTGAACGCATCCTCGCCCAGCTCGGGCCCGGCGAGATCGGAGCGACGATGGCGAGCCTGGATCGCCTGATCGATGTGCTCGAACGCGACGTCTCGGACGTCGCAAGGAGGTCGCGATGAGCGAGCTGTCTCTCTTGATTCGGGGCGCGGAAGTGATCGACGGCAGCGGCGGACCGGCCGTTCGCGCGGACGTCGGGGTTCGCGACGGGCGCATCGCATTCGTCGATCCGCGCGGCCGGGCCGAGCATGCGCGGGAGACGCTCGACGCCGATGGGCTCGTCGTCTGTCCGGGCTTCGTCGATCCGCATACGCATTACGATGCGCAGCTCGTCTGGGACGCCAGCGCCTCGCCCTCGAACCTGCATGGCGTGACGACCGTGATCGGCGGCAACTGCGGATTCACGATCGCGCCGATCGGCGACCAGGACGGCGACTACATCCGGCGCATGATGGCGGTCGTCGAGGGCATGCCGCTCGAGGCCCTCGAAAAGGGTCTCGACTGGGGCTGGCGCAGCTTCGGCGACTGGCTCGGCCGCTTCGACGGCAGGACCGCGGTCAACGCGGGCTTCCTCGTGGGCCACTGCGCGCTGCGCCGGACGGTGATGGGCGAGCGCGCCGTCGGCTCGCAGGCGACGCCCGAAGAGGTCGAGCAGATGAAGACGCTGCTGCGCGGCGCGATCGCCGCCGGCGGCCTCGGGCTCTCGACGACCCGCTCCTTCACCCACAGCGACGGCGACGGCCAGCCGGTCCCGTCCCGCTTCGCCTCGGAGGAGGAGCTGCTCGAGCTCTGTCGCGTGGCCGGCGAGCACGAGGGCACGGCGCTCGAGTTCATCACGGACGGCTGCCTGCGCGGCTTCGACGACGCCGAGATGGACCTGATGGCGCGCATGTCGCTGACCGCGAACCGGCCGCTCAACTGGAACGTCTTCACGATCGACTCGAAGGAGAAGGCGCGTTATGCCAACCAGCTGCTCGCCTCCGAGCGCGCGGCGGAGAAGGGCGCGCGGGTCGTCGCGCTGACGATGCCGACGCTCGTCGGCATGACGATGAGCTTCCTGACCTACTCCCCGATCCACCAGCTCCCCGGTTGGAAGACGATCCTCGCCCTGCCGATGTCCGAGCGCATGGCGGAGCTGAGGCGGCCCGAGGTCCGGGCGAAGCTGCTCGCGGGCGCTCGCTCGCCCGAGGCCGGCGTCTTCGCGCGGGTCGCCGACTTCGCGAACTTCAAGATCGGCCAGACCTTCTCGGACGCCAATCGCGGGCTGACGGGCCGCTTCGTGAAGGACGTCGCGAAGGAGCGGGGCCAGACGGATTTCGACGTCCTGCTCGACGTCGTGCTGGCGGACGAGCTCCGAACCGTCCTCTGGCCGGATCCGCCGGACGGCGACGCGGAGAGCTGGCAGATGCGGCGGGCGGCGTGGGAGAGCCCGCACTGCCTGCTCGGCGGCTCCGACGCAGGGGCGCATCTCGACCGG
>CAZFKD010000544.1:0-3040 GCA_964519695.1 uncultured Spirochaetaceae bacterium | reverse complement strand
GTCGTCCCGGAACGCGACATGCCCGCGATGACGAGCGGCGAAACGATGCGCTCTTTCGCGAGCTCGGGATGGGCCGCATGCCAGGCCTCGATGCGGAGGCGATTTGCGAGGGCGCCGCGGACCAGGTTCTCGGCCATTGCCTGGCCGAGGGGCGAGAGGGCGGCTTCGCCGTTCAGGGAGTCGACGAGGCGATCGAGGCCTTCGCGGAAGGTCGGGTCACCGAAGTCGGAGAGATTCGTCGCGGCAGCGGCCTCTTCGAGGAGGCGGGACGGGTCGAGCACGGGGGTGGGGCTCCAATGAAGGCGAGAGCGAAGTTCAGCTCGTTCGAGGCGGGATTAAGGGGCTCCGCAGGTCGTCTTCGTGGATCGAACGATCGCGGGATCCGTCTCTGGTGTTGGACAGCGAGAATATCGACTCGATCGTCACGCATCACGAAGTAGAAGCAGAGCAGAAGCTGTCGGACCCGGGCTCGGCGAGCCTCCGCTCGAGATCGTCGCGCTGTGTCGACGAGAGCGCGAGCTCGTGGTCGAACATGCAGCGATCCGATCCGGTGTCGATCACGGCCGGAACTTGATGACTCGTCTGGCCTGCGTGGCGGAGCTGCACCATGATCAGCGGCCGCTGAACGTCGCCCTGGTAGCGAGCGTACCGAAAACGAAAACGTTCTCGATCATTCGCCACCGACGACCCGAACCGAATATTTGTGGGGCACGCGAGTCAGGACGTACTCGGCGCCTCGGGGTTGATTGCGTGTCACGTCCTTCACGGTGTCTCCGCTCGAGATGATCTGCTGGCGGCCTCGTAGCGGATCCACCTTGACGAGTATCCACTTGCCTTCCAGCCCGGCCGGGACAGCTTCGAAATCGATCGGAGGCGGGATGAGTTCTTCTGCCACAGCTTGCTCTCCTCGTAGCTCTTCTCGCAGCTCTTCCCGACTTCTTCGCGGGGAGGGATGCGCGAGTGCTTTCGGGAATCAGATCGAAACGCCGCGCTCGGCTTCTGCGCTTCGTGATCTCATCCCTCGGATTCTGCTGCCAGAAATGGAAGCGAGCAACACCGGGCCGAACGTTCACGCCCCGTGCCCCCACGGACTCCAGGCGCGTTCCGCACGCGCTCGCCACCGATTGCGTATGCGCCGGGGAACAGGCGATCCGCAGGAGTGGTCGCGCGCCGAGTGGTCAGCTCGCTTCCTTGAGCGTGATCGAGAGCCGAAACCCGAGCGCGTCGAGCAGCGCCTCGAGGCTGCGCAGCTCGGGGTTCCCGGCCTCGGAGAAGAGACGATCGATCCGATCGCAGACGACCGAGCAAGGCTCAGCGAGATTACCGACTGCGCCGCGCGCCCGCGCGACGTCGCAGAGGGCGAGTCGAAAGGCTTCGGGGTCGTAGTCTTCGAGGCAGGCATCGAGGTAGCCGGCGGCTTCGGACGGGTCTCTGAGAACATCGTCGAGATATTCTTCGTAGCGTCGAAATCTAGCCTTCATGAGACCTGCTCCTGAAATCCTGCCAGTAGAGCTGCGCGCGTCGGATGTCGCGAACCTGTGTGCTCTTGTCCCCACCACAGAGCAGAATCACGGTCGAGTCGTCCTGTCGGCCAAAGTAGACACGGATACCGGCACCCAACGGAATCCGTAGCTCCTGGACGCCGCCGCCGACGGACCGGAAATCTCCGAAGTTGCCGGCGCGGATTCGAGAAATCCGGTCCCGAATCCTGAAGCGCGTCGAGGCGTCCCGTAGGCCTTCGATCCATTGGCTGAAAGGCTCGACCCCGTCCAGCCGCGCGTAGAGGCGAACCTCCTGCTCAGCCGGCACCAACGTACCGTAGCCCATGGACCATACGGCTGCTTTCGCCAGCAAGCAGAGCCGGTGGTAGTCGAATGCGATCGCGCGTCAGCATCAGAAGAATTCTGAAGTCAGCGCAGCACAGAATCGACTGCGGATCGCGCGTTCACGTCGCGTGATCGTGCGTACTCATTGGAAGCGGACCTTGCACTTCGCTCCGCGGGTCATGTCAGGCCCGAGATCAGCTCGCTTCCTTGAGCGTGATCGAGAGCCGAAACCCGAGCGCGTCGAGCAGCGCTTCGAGGCTGCGCAGCTCCGGGTTCCCGTTCTCGGAGAGCATGCGGTAGAGATGTTCGCGGTTCAGCGACGCGTTCTCGGCGAGCTTCGCCACGCCGCCGCGCGCGCGGGCGACGTCGCGGAGGGCGAGCAGGAAGACGTTCGGATCGCCGCCTTCGAGGCAGGCATCGAGGTAGGCGGCGGCTTCGGCGGGATCCTGAAGGTCCTCGTCGAGGATCTCTTCCCAACGTTTCAGATCAGCCATCGGACCGACTCCTGTATTCATTCCAATAGAAGCGTGCGCGTCTGATATCGCGTTGTTGGGTATGTTTGTCGCCGCCGCAAAGAAGAAGCACGACAGAGTCCTCGAGACGCCCGAAGTAGATCCTGATTCCGGGCCCGATCGGAATCCGAAGCTCCTGAACGCCGCCCCCGACGGAGCGGAAGTCTCCGAAGTTTCCCGCGCGGATCCGCGCCAGCCGCTCCCGGATTCTTCTCGAGATCGACTCGTCTCGCAGCCCGCGGTACCACTGCGTAAACGGTGCGACCCCGTCCAACCGCGCATAGAGGCGAACCTCCTGCTCAGTCGGCACGGGCGCACTGTAGCTTAAGAGCTACCCGGTCGCCTGTGCGAGCAGACGAAGCCTGGATTCGAGGACGATTGCGGTTCGCCATTCGGCCGATCTTGCACTCGGGGCCATCCAGAATCGACGACGGTCCGCAGGTTCACGCCGCGTGTTCAGGCGTTCCCATCGACCTCGGCAAGCGCCGCGCAAGGTCCCCACCCGCCCTTCAGCTCGCTTCCTTGAGCGTGATCGAGAGCCGGAACCCGAGTGCGTCGAGCAGCGCTTCGAGGCTGCGCAGCTCGGGGTTTCCGTTCTCGGAAAGCATGCGGTAGAGATGTTCACGGTTCAGCGACGCGTTCTCGGCGAGCTTCGCGACCCCGCCGCGCGCGCGGGCGACGTCGCGAAGGGCGAGCAGGAAG
>CAZFKD010000543.1:0-3041 GCA_964519695.1 uncultured Spirochaetaceae bacterium | reverse complement strand
GCCGAGTTGCTAAGTGCCCCCGTGACTGTCGGCTCCCGACCCTTCCGTCCCGAACGGCCGCCCTGTCGGCTCTTCGTCGAACGGGAGATCGTCGAGGGCCCATCGAAGGTCCGCATTCCGATTCGTCGTGACGGCGCCGAGCGCCAGGCCGAGCGCCCGTCCACCCTGTCGACTGCACGCGCCGCGGCGCGCGCGGGGAGGATCCATGTCCGAGCTGCCGAAGGAACCGACCGATCGCGGGAGCGCGACCAGCTCCGTCCACGCGGGCGAGCTGCGCCAGCAGGAAGCCAACGCGATCACGACGCCCATCTACCAGACGTCGACCTTCTGGTTCCGCAACTCGAAGGAAGTCACCGACTATCAAGAGGGCAAGAGCCAGCGCGAGGAATACGGTCGCTATGGCAACCCGACCTGGCGGGCCGTCGAGCGCAAGGTCTCGGCCCTCGAAGGCGGCGAGGAGTCGATCCTCTTCGCGTCGGGCATGTGCGCCGCGACGACGACCTTCATGGCGCTGCTGCCGCAGGGTAGCCATCTGATCGTGACGAGCGATTGTTATCGCCGCACGCGCCAGTTCATCAACCAGTTCCTCTCGCGCATGGGCGTCGAGACGACCGTGATCGAGCCGGGCAACCTCGCCGCCTTCGAAGCCGCGATCCGCCCCGAGACGAAGCTCTTCTTCACCGAGTCGCCGACCAACCCCTATCTGCGCGTCATCGACGTCCCCGCGTTCGTCGCGTCCGCGCATGCCCGGGGCGTCAAGGTCATCATCGATTCGACCTTCGCGACGCCGGTGAACCACAAGCCCCTCGCCGACGGCGCCGACCTCGTGCTCCACAGCGCGACCAAATACCTGGGCGGCCACAACGATCTGCTCGCCGGAACCCTCACGGGCCCGAAGGAGATGATCGAGCCCGTCCGCAAGGCGCTCGGCGTGCTCGGCGGCATCATCGACAGCCATGCCGCGTGGCTGCTGCTGCGCGGCATCAAGACCCTCGACATCCGCATGGAGCGCCACAACGCGAACGGCATGGCGATCGCGCGCTACCTCGAAGCCCATCCCAAGATCAAGCAGGTCTGGTATCCCGGCCTCGCCTCGCATCCCGATCACGCGATCGCGATCCGCCAGATGAAGGGCTTCGGCGGCGTCGTGACCTTCGAGATCGACACCGACCTCGCGGGCGCGATGCGCTTCATCGACGCGACGACGATCCCGTACCAGGCGCCGAGCCTCGGCGGCGTCGAGAGCCTGATCGAGCTCCCCGTCACGATGTCGTTCTGGGACGTTCCCAAGCCGAAGCGCCTCGAGCTCGGCATCAAGGACAGCCTCGTGCGCTTCGCCGCGGGCATCGAGAACGCGGCGGACTTGCTCGGAGATCTCGAGCAGGCGCTGGCGAAGGTCTGAGGCGCGAGGAGGAGCGCGGCTAGAACAGCCGCGCCTGCGCCGGCTCGCACGCGGGGACCGCGCCTTCCATGACGAGCAGGCGCGCCTTCAGCTCGAGCCCGCCCGCATAACCCTGCAGCGCGCCGCCGCGGGCGATCACGCGATGGCAAGGAATCACGAGCGGGATCGGATTCGCGCCGATCGCCGCGCCGACCGCGCGCACGGCCTTCGGCTGGCCCAGGCGCTCGGCGATCTCGGAGTAGGCGAGCGTCTCGCCATACGGGATCTTCGCGACGCGCTCGTAGACGGCGCGCTGGAAGGGCGTCGCCCGCAGGTCGAGATCGATCTCGAAGACGCGGCGCGCGCCTTTGGTGTACTCGGCCAGCTGGTCGATGACGGCGTCGTTGCCGACCCGTCGATCGAGCAGCTTCGCATCCGGCGCATGGAGCTTCATCCAGCCGGCGAGACCGCGGCCGTTCTGGTGCGGCAGCTCGAGATAGGCGAGACCCTTCTCGCTGCAGACCACGCGCAACCGACCGATGGGCGTCTCGAAACGGCTGGCGGCGAGCGTTTCCATGGCGCGGATTCTACCCCGACCGCGCGAAGTTTCGACGAAATTCCGCGCATCCATGGCATGAATGGCACGAATGGAGGACGCGCCGCAGATCTCGGGCCGAAGTCGGCGATCGGGGACAGCCGCTCGCGAGGACGGCGAAAGCGGGCCTTCGCTCAAGCCCGCTCGGGATCCGCCTCGCGCTTCCCGCCATCGGCGTCTGCGCGCAGCTCGTCGTCGCCGATCGCGAGGCGCTTCATCATCTTCTGGAGGGATTGGCGCGGGATGCCGAGCTTCTCGGCGGCGGCGCTCTTGCTGCCCGTTTCGCGCACGGCGGCGATGAGCATCCGACGCTTGAGCGCGTCGACCGTGCGGTTCAGATCCCAATCGAGCGCGAACCGAGCCGACGCGTCCGCGCCGAGCCCGACGGCTTCGGCTCCAGCGCCGGCTTCCGCCCCGTGGCCGCGGCCCCCGAGCCCCGGCGCGCCCGGCACCCCGGGCTCCGAATCGAAGGGATGCCGCAACGCTGCTCCCCCTCGCGCGCCCTCGCCCGCGCCGCCGCCGGCGGGCCGCGACCCGCGCACGTGGTCCGACAGATTCTCGAGCCCGATCTTCTCCTCGGGCCCCGCGAGCGCCGCGCTCCGCTCGATCTCGTTCGCGAGCTCGCGGACGTTGCCGGGCCAGGGATGGGCGACGAGCCGGTCCATCGCGGCGTTCGAAAAGCCGCGGAAGGTCCGCTTCATGCGCGCCGCCGACGCGTCGAGGAAGGCATGCGCGAGGGCCGGAATGTCGCCCGCCCGCGCGCGCAGCGGCGGCAGCTCGATCTCGACGACGCGGAGCCGGTAGTAGAGGTCCTCGCGAAAGCGGCCCTCGGCGACGAGCTTCTTGAGGTCCCGGTTGGTCGCGGCGATGACGCGCACGTCGACCTTGCGCGTATCGGCCGAGCCGAGCGGGCGGATCTCGCCGTCCTGGAGCACGCGCAGGAGCCGGACCTGCATGCCCGGCTCGGTCTCGCCGATCTCGTCGAGGAAGATCGTGCCGCCGTCGGCGACCTCGAACAGGCCCTTCTTGTCGACGTGCGCGCCGGTGAAGGCGCCGCGCTTGTGG
>CAZFKD010000542.1:0-3047 GCA_964519695.1 uncultured Spirochaetaceae bacterium | reverse complement strand
CGACCGCTTTGCGGACGCCCTTGCCGAGATAGCGGGCCTTGTCGCCGTCGCGCAGCTCGAGCGCCTCGCGGGCGCCGGTCGAAGCGCCCGACGGCACGGCGGCGCGGCCGAGCAGGCCGGCGCTGGTCAGGACGTCGACTTCGATGGTGGGATTGCCGCGGGAATCGAGAATCTCCCGCGCGACGACTCGTTCGATGCGGACCTGCGCCATCGCAGCCACTCTCCTCACTGTGTTCTTCGGGCGGCCGATCGTAGCAGGCGGGAACCGGGCACCTGACCCGCGAGAGGCTCCTAGCCCGAGCCGCTCTCGCCGGGTCCGAGCATCGGCAGGACGATCAACCGACCGTCGGGCCCGGTCACGATTTGCGCATCGATCGCGAACGCGCGGGCCAGATTCGCAGGCGTCAGGACGTCTTCGGGACGCCCGACGGCGACCACCTCCCCTTCGCCGAGCAGGACGAGCCGATCGCAGGCCCGGGCGGCGAGCGTCAGGTCGTGGGAGACGACGAGCGCGCCGCCCCCGGCGGAGACGAAGCGCCGGACCTCGACGAGGACCTCGAGACGGTGCTTCAGATCGAGGAAGGCCGTCGGCTCGTCGAGCAGCAGGATTCCCGGATCCTGGACCAGGGCGCGGGCGAAGAGCACGAGCTGCCGCTCGCCCCCCGAGAGGGTCTCGACGCTGCGGTCGGCCAGATCCTCGATGCCGAGCCGCGCGAGTGCAGTCCCGGCGCGCACGACATCGGCCTCGCTGTCGAGGCCGACGAGCGGCTGATGCGGCGCCCGCCCCATCAAGACGAGTTCGCCGGCACGGAACGGAAAGGGGACGTGGAGAGCCTGCGGCACGAGGGCGATGCGTCTCGCGACCGCCCGCCGCCCGAGCGAGCGAACCGGCGTCTGCCCAAGCAGGACGCGACCGGCGGCGGGCGCCAGCAATCCGTTCGCGAGCTGCAGCAGCGTCGTCTTGCCGACGCCGTTGCGGCCCGCGAGGCCGACGATCTCGCCGGGCCGGACCTCGAAGTCGATGTCGTGCAGCAGCGTCCGGCCGCCGCGCGTCGCCGTCACGCCCTCGAAGCGCAGCGACTCGCCTTTGTGGGGCGGCTTGTCCTCGCCGGACCTCACGGAAGCCGGCTCCGCGACTGGCTCCGCCGCAGCAGCAGGATGAAGAGCGGCCCGCCGAGCAGGGCCGTGACCGCGCCGACCGGCAGCTCGCGCCCGTCGATCAAGCTGCGCGCGAGGGTGTCGGAGAGGACCAGGAAGCCGGCGCCGCAGAGGGCCGTCGCCGGAATGAGCAGGCGGTGGTCGCTCCCGATCACGAGTCGCAGGGCGTGGGGGACGATGAGCCCGACGAACCCGATCAGGCCCGAGACCGAGACGGCCGCGCCGACCATCAGCGAGGTTGCGAGCAGCAGCGCACGGCGATGCGCTTCGACCGGGACACCGAGCTCGGCGGCGCTCTCGTCCCCGAGCGCCAGCAGATTCAGGCTGCGCGCGAGGACGCACGCGACCGCCAGCCCGATCGCGACGCTCGCCGCCACGAGCCCCGCGGCTTCGATCTCGACCGCCGAGAGCTGACCGATCAGCCAGAGGAAGATCCGCGAGCCCTCGAAGAAGCCCGCGATCGACGCGAGGAAGACGATCCCCGCCGATGCGACCGCGTTGAATACGACGCCCGTCAGCAGCAGCCCCGTCGGCCCGCTCCCCCCGCGTCCACCCGAAACCCAGTAGAGCAGTGCCGTGGCCACGATCCCGCCGACGAAAGCCGCGAGCGGCACCGACTGGGTCGGCAGCGCGACGACGCCGCCGAGGGCGAGCACGGCAATGCCTGCGAGCGCAGCCCCCCCCGACACACCGAGGACATAGGGATCCGCGAGCGGATTGCGCAGGAGCGCCTGGAAGACCGCCCCCGCCGTCGCGAGCGCCGAGCCGACGAGCAGCCCGAGCACCACCCTCGGCAGCCGCACGCCGAGCACGATGTCGCGCGTCGCGTCCGCGCCCTCGCCCAGTACGAGGACGCGAAAGACGTCCGCGACCGGGAGCGAGGCCGGGCCCGTCGCGAGCGCAACGAGCACGATCGCGACCAGGGCCGCGGTCGCGAGTCCGACGACCGCGAAGAGCCGTGCCGGCGTCAGTCGGATCACGGCGCTCCCCGCGAAGCGAGCGCGCGATCGATCGCCGCGTCGATCGCGTCGCCGTGGACCGCGATCGCGAGATCGCGCAGCGCGCGGTCGAGATCGGGCCCCGGCAGACTGACGCGCGTGGCATCGAGGGCGAGCACGCGCCCGGATCGGACCGCCGGCAGGCTCGGCCAGCGCTGCCAGAAGGCGAGCGCGCCCTCCGCTTCGACCTGGGGCGAGAGATCGAGCACGAGCTCGGGCGCCGCGGCGACGAGCCATTCGAGCGAGCCCCGCGGATAGCCCTGCGCGACCTCGGCGCCGAGATTGATCGCCCCGACCGCGCCGAGCAGCTCGTCGAGAAACGTCTCGCCGCCGACCAGATAGAGCGGCGATCGATCGAGCACGATCACGGTCCGCGGCCTCGGGCGCCCGGCGGCCGCGCGTTCGACGGCGGCGCGCAGCGCTCGGATCGCCGTGATCCGCGCCTGCGCCTGCGCCTCGCGGTCGACCAGCCGACCGAGCCGCTCGATGTTGGTGAGCACCTGCTCGTAGCGCTCGTTCTCGAAGACCTCGACCTCGAGGCCCAATCGGCGCAGGGATGCACCGTGGGCCTCCTGCTCGAGACCGGCAACCAGCAGCACGCGATCGGGCCGCAGCGCCAGCACCGCTTCGAGGCTGGGATCGAAGAGCCCGCCGACCCGGGGCCGGTCGGCGAGGGACGGCGCGGTCCGGGCCGAATAATCGTCGACCCCGACGAGCGCCTCGCCGGCGCCGAGCCGTTCGACGATCGCGGTGAGCGAGGGATTCAGCGAGACGAGGCGCAGCCCGGGTCGAGTGGCGGTTCCAGCCGCGAGGGCTGCAGTCGGCGCGAGCGCCGCGCTGACGGCGAAGGCGAACACGATCGCGAAGCCAGCGCGGCGCGGGGGACGAGTC
>CAZFKD010000541.1:2046-3048 GCA_964519695.1 uncultured Spirochaetaceae bacterium | reverse complement strand
CGCGGCGCAGGAAATAGACGAGGAAGAGCGCCATCAGGCCGAGCTCGAGGAGCGAGTAGACGAGGGCCGGCGGGTATTTGCTCATGTGGAGCCACTGGACGAGGGAGGCGTCGTCGCGCAGCAGGCCCATGTTTCCGTAGACGTTCGCACGCCGCAGGAAGGCGCTGAGCAGCAGCCCCGTCATTCCGGTGAGGAGCAGGATCTTCTCGGTCTGGAGCTGGCCGGAGAGATCGCCGCGCCGTTCGAGCAGATGTCGGCCGAGGGCCCAGCCGAGCAGCATCATCGCGAGCCAATGGGTCATCGGGTAGAGGACGTAGACGGGCGCGGTGTAACCGGGCACGAAGAACAGATGCGCCAACAGGCCGGGCGCCGCGGCGGCGCTCGCCCCCGCGCTCGCGGCTGCGGCGCCGACGGTCGGCAGAGGAAAGAAGGCCGTCAGCAGGAGCTCGCTGCCGACGAGCCAGCCGAGACCGAGGGCGAGCAGCGCCTGCGTCGGGAGTCGGCGGAGCGGGATCATCGCGAGCATCGAAGCCGCGATCGCGAACAGAACCTGGAGGATCAGCACGCCCTGGTTCGCGAGCAGCGAGAGCAGGCCCTCGAAGCCGAGCAGGACGAGCCCGCGGATCAGGAGATGGCGATCGAGCGCGGCGGGCGAATCGCCGCGGGCGCGGCGCTTCTCGAGGCTCATCGCGAGGGACGTGCCGGACAGGAAGAGAAAGGTCGGAGCGCAGAGATGGGTGATCCAGCGGGTCAGGAACTGGCCGAGGTCGAGCGCCGTTCCGGGGAGCCAGGCGGGGGCGCCGGTCGCGAGGTCCAGCAGATAGGCGGAGTCGGCGTTGACGCGGCCGGCGTTCCAGGTCTGCGAGGCGTGATCGATCGCCATCAGGATCATGACGAGGCCGCGCATCCAGTCGAGCGCGGCGAAACGTTCGGGCAGCGGCCGGGATCGAGGGGCTCCCTCGATCGGCGGCTTGGCCATCGGCGAGGCATCGGAAGACGGGG
>CAZFKD010000541.1:0-2036 GCA_964519695.1 uncultured Spirochaetaceae bacterium | reverse complement strand
CGGCCGGGTTCATGGCGGCAGCATAGTCGCGCCGGAAGCCGCTCGTGTAGTGTCGGGTCGTGAAAACGACGCCTCTGCCCCTGCATTTGAAGCTGATCTACGGGATGGGGGACCATTCGATCAACGTCGCGCTGGTCGCCCTCGCGATGATCTTTCCGTTCTATCTCACGGAGGTCGTCGGGATGCGCGTCGGGCTCGCGGGGCTCGTTCCGCTCATCGGGCGCACGGCGGACGCCGTCTTCGACGTGATGATGGGGCGCATCTCGGACAGGACGACCTGGAAGGCGGGGCGTCGCCGGCCCTATCTCTTGATCGGCGCGATCCCGTTCGCGCTCTCCTTCGCCGCGATCTGGGCGCCTTCGCCGATCGAGACCGAGAGTCTGGAGTTCGCCTACTACGCGAGCCTCTATGCGCTGATCAGCCTCTGCATGACGATCGCGGCGGTCCCCTATCAGGCGCTGCTTCCCGAGCTGACGGACGACTACTACGAGCGGACCTCGCTCGCGACCTATCGATCGGTCGCCTCGATCCTCGGGACGCTCTTCACGCTCGTCGTCTTCCGGCCCCTCGCCGAGGCCCTCGGCGGCGACGCGCGGGCCTGGCAGATCTCAGGGGCGGTGCTCGCGGTCTGGATCGTTCTGCCGTGGTGGCCGATCTGGCGGGTCACCTACGAACGGCGGACCTTCGACGGCGCCGCGCCGGGCTCGACGCGAACGTATTTCGCGCTCCTCTACCGCAATCGCAGCTTCCGGCGGCTGGTCGGGCTCTTCTCGCTGGGCCGGATCGCGATCGATCTGCCGATGGCGCTCTTCCTGCATTTCTTCACCTACGTGATCGGGCGCCCCGGCGACTTCGAGATCGTCATGGGCGCCTTCCTGCTCGCGGTCGTCGGGGCGATGCCGTTCTGGCTGCGCTTCTCGCACGGCCGCGACAAGGCGGCCGTCTATCGATACGGCTGCGTCGGCTGGGTCTTCGGACTCGGATGTCTGTTCGCGACCCAGCCGGACTGGCCGCTCGGGCTCGTGCTCGCGTCGACGATGCTCGCGGGCGTCGGATACTCGGCGGCCGACATGATCCCCTGGTCGATGGTGGCCGACGTCGCCGACGAGGACGAGCTCGCCTCGGGCGAGCGCCGCGAGGGGCTCTACGTCGGCGTGTTCACCTTCCTGCGCAAGATCGCCGGGGCGGTCGGCGTCGCGGGGGCCTTCCTCGTGCTCGACCTCGCGGGCTTCCGGCCCGGCGAGGCGAACGACGAGACGGTCGTCTGGGCCCTGCGCGCGATGACGGCGCTCGTGCCGTCGCTCTTCGTGATCCTGAGCGCGATCGTCGCGGGTGGTTATGCGCTGGGCCGCGAGCGCCATCGAGACATCCTCCGCGAGCTCGAGAGTCGCCGCGCCGAGGCGGCGGATTCGCTGGCCTTGTCTTGAGACGTCGGCGGCCGCGCGGCAGGGCGGAACGCGGGTCAGCGCGGATCAGTGGGTCGAGTCGGCCGCTCCGCCGTCGATCCGGATGTTGGCGGCGTTGATGTAGCGCGCACGGTCGCTCACGAGAAACGCGACGAGCTCGCCGATGTCTTCGGGCGTCCCGACGATGCCGGCGGGATTGGGCATGTCGCCGCGGACGATCTGCTGTTCGATCGAGGCCCAATCGCTCGGCTCGCCCCGCTGGATCGCGCGCCGCTCGTACATCTCGCGGATCTCGGGCGTCGCGATGATGCCGGGACTGATGCAGTTGACCGTGATTCCGGTATGCGCGAGCTCCTTGGCGAGGGAGAGCGTCATGTTGATGAGCGCCATCTTGGACGCGTAGTAGTGGGGCATGCGCGAATTCGGCCGCGCATAGCCGACGGTGCTGACGAAGACGACGCGGCCCCAGCCGCGGATCTTCATGCCGGGCGTCGACGCCTGCACGAGGCGGACGCCCGAAAGGACGTTCTTCTCGTAGATGTCGATCCAATCCGCCGTCGAGCTCTGCCAGGTTCCGCCTTCGGCGACGCCGTAGTTGTTGACGAGGGCATCGATGTCGCCCGCGGCATC
>CAZFKD010000540.1:0-3083 GCA_964519695.1 uncultured Spirochaetaceae bacterium | reverse complement strand
GATGCGCTGCGGCCGCTCTTCGGCGTCGAGCCCGCCTATCTCGAGGCCGCCTTCGAGGCGATCGACGCGCAATGGGGCGACTTCGACAGCTATCGCCGCGAGGCCCTCGGCCTCGACGATGCGGAGGTCGAGGCCTTCCGCATGGCGGTGCTCGAGCCGGTGCCGGCTCCGACGCCGTAGCGCTCACGGGCTCTCGAGCAGAGACGACGCGCGTTCAGAGGCCGTAGAGCGCGCGGGCGTTCGCGTAGACGACGCCGTGCTTCTCTGGTCCGGTCATGCCGACCGTGACTTCGTCGGCGATCCGGCGGGAGTCCGGATAGGTCCCGTCGCCGTGCGGGAAGTCCGTCGCCCACATCACGTGCTCGAGGTTCAGCGCCGGCAGGACCCAGCGGACGCTCGAGTCGTCCTGGAACGTCGTGTAGACGTTCTCGGCGACGAACTCGGACGGTTTGCGCGAGATCGATCCAGTCTCCATCGACCAGCGATGGCGCTCCCAGGCATGATCGAGACGGAAGCAGAAATGGGGGAGCCAGCCGGCGTCGTTCTCGACCATGACGACCTTCAGGTCCGGATGCCGCTCGAAGACGCCGCCGAGCACCATCATCATGATGATGTTCTGGTTGCCCCGCACGGTCACGATCTGCTGGATCACCTTCGGCCCGCGCACGGCCATCCCATAGCTGTCCTTGCCCGTCAGGATGTGGAAGCTGATGGGCAGGCCGAGCTCGATCGCGGCCTCCCAGATCGGCGCATAGCTCGGATGGTCGTAGTCCTCGAAGGCCGGGTCGCCGCAGAACATCACGCCCTTGAAGCCCTGTCGCGCGACCTCGCGCAGCTCCCGGACGCCCTCCTCGGGCGAGGGCAGCGCGACCATGCCGATCCCGACGAGGCGCTTCGGATCGGTCGCACAGAACGCCGCGAGCCAGCGGTTGTAGGCTTCGAAGCAGGCCTTGCGGTAGGCGACGTCCTTGTGGAGGCAGAGGACCATCCCGGCCGAGGGATAGATGACCTCGCCCGCGACGTTCTCCTCGTCCTGGATCGCGAGCCGCGCCTTCGGATCGAAGGCCGCCGGATGGATCCGGCTCCAGGGCTGGGGCTTCGCCCAGTCCTGGTAGCGCAGACCCGCGCGCGAGAGCATGCCGGAGGGGATCGTGAAGTCCATGCCGGGGACGACCATGATCGCGCCCTGCTTCGGATCGTCCTTGGCCTGCGGGCGGAGCGATCGGAAGCGCGGATCGATCTCGGCATAACAATCTTCGATCTCGACGACGTGGGAATCGGCGGAGAAGAGGTTGGTCATGGGATCCTCCGGAGGTTCGAGGCGGGATCTCGCGATTCTACGCCCGCCGGACGGGCGCTGGAAGCAGCATTCTACTCCGTGCGGGTCGGCCGCGCGGGCCCCGCTCGCACCGCGCGGCCCGGTTCTCGACCGCAGCGCTCGCATCCCGGGTCCGGTAGCGTTGCCGGGCGCGTGCGGCTTCTCCACGTCCGCCTGAGCGCCGGGAGGATCGTATCGTGGGTGTCGACTACGTCATGCATTTCGGGATCTGTGTGCGCGACCTCGAGCGCTCGATCCGCTTCTACTGCGAGGGGCTCGGGTTCAGCGAGAAGAGCCGGCTCCACATCGAGGATGCGCCGACCGCCCAGATGATGGGGATTCCGGATCTCGTCCTCGACGCGGTCTACCTCGATCGCGGGCCCGTCCGGATCGAGCTGCTCGCCTATCCGCGCGGGGGGACGGTCGGCCCGGCCGATGCGCGACCGATGAACCAGCCGGGACTCACCCATTTCGCCGTCCGCGTCGACGATCGGGACGCGATGATCGAGAAGCTGACGGCGCTCGGCGGCGCCCTCGTCTCCGGCAGCCGGATCGAGAATCCCGCGTTCCAGGCCCGGATCTGTTACGTCACCGATCCGGACGGGACGCGGATCGAGCTCGTCCAGGTGGCGGTGGATCCGACGCGCTAGGCGGACTTGCTTTCGGAGCGATGTGCCAGGTGCCCCGGCCGAGCGGCGCGGGGTTCGTGGCTCGGGCGTGCGCGTCTAGGCTCGCCGGCGCGTCCATCGCTGTGCTGCGCGCACGTCCATTACATCTCACCCCGCACCGCTCGGCCGGGGCACTCGGGGCGCCGCGTCGGACCCGGGGCCAACTTGCGTGCCGGGGTGGTTCTTTAAATGTGTTTGCCGGGGGTCCAGCCGGATTGGGCGAGGGTCTGGTGGGCGAAGGTGGTGGCGGGGGGCTCGAGGGCGGTTGCCATCGTGTCGTTCCAGCGGTTCAGCCAGCCGAAGAGGGAGATGATCGCGACGAGGTCGACGATCTCGCGTTCGTCGAAATGGGCGCGCAGGGCGTCGAAATGTTCGGAGGTCGCCGCGTTCGGAACGAGCGATGCGTCGCGGGCGAGGCGCAGGGCGGCGCGTTCGGCGGGGGTGAAGAGCGGGCTCGAATCGAACTCGAAGGCGGCGCGCAGCTTGTCGGCGGAGACGCCGAGACGCTCCGCGCCGTGCGAGGTATGGGCCTGGCAATAACGGCAGCCGGCGGCGGTGCTCGCGACGAAGGCGACGAGCTGGCGCAGGCCGGGCTCGATCCGGCTGGCCCCGAGGACCGCGCCCGAGAGCGCCCCGAATCCGCGCAGGATCTCGGGCGAGCGGCCGAGCGTCAGCAGGCTGTTCGGGACGAAGCCCATCACGCCTTCGATCATTTCGAAGACGGGCTCGAATTCGGCCAGCTCGGATCGGGGCAGCGGTTCGACGTGGGCCATGGTCGTCTTCAGCCTTTCTTCGGATCGTCTCCGACGAGCAGATCGCGGGCGTCGCCCCAGGCGACGCCGCGTCCGCGCTTTCGCCGCTCGGCCTCGTGCTCCTCGATCGCGCTGCCGATCGCGACCTTGAGGTCGCCGACGATCTTGCGGCTGTGTTTGTTGAACCAGTCGAGGCTCTCGATGCGCCCGCGGTTCTCGTCGCGCAGGGCCGGCAGGACGGAGCGCGCGAAGAGCTCGTAGCTCTCGGCGGTCCGGGCGGGGCTCGCGCAGTCGTGGGCGAGCAGCAGGATCGTGCCGAAGCCGCCCGATTGCTCCTCGAGGGCA
>CAZFKD010000539.1:0-3084 GCA_964519695.1 uncultured Spirochaetaceae bacterium | reverse complement strand
GAGCAGCGCCGAGCCGAGCAGCGGCTGCAACGCGACGCCGAGATCGACGTCCTCGAGCACGATCGCCGCCGACTTGCCGCCGAGCTCGAGCGTGCAGCGCTTGATCTGCTCGCCGCAGATGCCGCCGACGCGGCCGCCCGCGACGGTGCTGCCCGTGAAGCTGACCTTGTCGATCCCGGGATGGCGGACGAGGTACTCGCTCGTCTCGCGCCCCGCAGCGACGATGTTGATGACGCCGGGCGGGAGCCCGATCTCTTCGACGGCCTCGGCGAGCAGATAAGCGTCGAGCGCCGTCTCGGGCGAGGCCTTGAGCACCATCGTGCAGCCCGCCGCGAGCGCCGGCCCGAGCTTCATCGCCGCGATGAAGAGCGGCACGTTCCAGGGAATGATGCCCGCGCAGACGCCGACCGGCGCACGCCGCACGCGCACCCGCGCACCGAACGCCCCGGCGCGTTCGTCGACGAAGGCGAACTCGCCCGCGAGCCGCGCATAGACGTCGAGCACCATCGTCGCCGCGAAGACCTGCACACCCATCGACTGCTGCGAGGGGCAACCCGTCTCCTGCGCGATCAGCTCTGCGAGCGGCCCACTGCGCGCCTTCAAGGCATTCGAGAGCTTCGTGATCGCCTCGCCCCGCTCCTTCGGCGACCAACGCGGGAACGGCCCGGAATCGAACGCGTTGCGCGCCGCGGCGACGGCGGCATCGATGTCGGCGGTCGACGCATCGGGAACGCGGCCGAGCGCGGCTTCGGTCGAAGAGGAGCGCACCTCGATCGTCGCGCCCGAACGCGACGGCTGGAAGCCGCCGCCGATGAAGAGATCCCGCCGCTCGACGAATCCTGCTGCTGCGCTCAACTCGTCGCCCTCCTTCTTCCTGCTTTCGTCTTATTCCGATTCGATGGAACGAACCACCTCATCGTTATTCTCTGCGCACTATAGCGATGCCCCGTCGCCCGGGGAGGTCGCGTGAGCCTGCACGCCCGGCTCGCAGCCGCTGACGGCTGGCACGCTCCGATGCCGGACCTGCTCGGAGCAACCGCTCAACGGGAGGTGCGGACGCGCGGGCGCTTGCTTGCCCCGCGGCGTCGTGGACCCGCGAGCCGGGCCTCGAGCGCCCGGAGGTGGGATTCGACGGATTCCGCGGCGATGCGATCCATCGCGTCGAATCGTTCGACGAGCTCCTCTCCCCAGGGCGTGAGTCGCGCGCCCCCGCCCCGTCGCCCGCCCATCGTCGAGATGACGACCGGCTCCCGGAAGCTCCGATTCAGCTCGTCGATGAGGACCCAGGCGTGGCGATACGCCATGCCCATCGCGCGGGCTGCCGCCGAGATCGATCCATGCGCCCGCACCGCCTCGAGCAGCCGGATCTTGCCGCGCCCGAGCTTCGGCCCGCCCTCTTCGAGATAGACGCCCAATCGGATGCGCGACACCTCTGCTCCTCCTGCGCCCGCCCGCTCGCGAGCGCGACTATCGCACCCCGAGCGCGATCAACGCATTGCCCGGCCGCTGCGCCTGGCCGTAGCCCGAGCTGATGAAGAGGCGTCCGTTCGCCAGCATCGGGCCCGCGGTGCCCTGGATGCCGCCGCCCCGGGTCGTCATGCCGAGCAGCGTCTCGAACGCGCGCGCCGAATCGAAATGCCAGAGGACCGCGCCCGTGCTCCGATCGAGGGCATAGACGACGCCATCGACGGCCGCCGCGAAGACGACCTCCTCCGTCGCGAGCGGCGGCGCCCCGACGATCCCGACGCAGCGCTCGCGCTCGCCGCAGAGCGCATCGCCGCGGGTCTGCCAGACGAGCTCGCCCGTTTCCGCGGCCATGGCGACGACACCGGGCAGCGACGCGCGATCCGTCCCGAACTCATCGCCCTCCGTCATGCTCGGGACGTAGACGATGCCGTCGCGCCCCGAGAGCCCGTAACGAATCCCGCCCTGCGCCCCGCCGCGAACGATCTGCTTCTTCCAGGCGAGGCGCCCCGTCGCCGGATCGAGCGCGTGCAGCAGGCCCGCCTTCTGGCCGGCGAGCAGAAGATCGCCCCCGGCGATCTCGGCGAGCAGCGTCGTCCCGCCGAAGTCGACGTCGGGGCCCTCCGGATCGGGACAGCTGGTCCGGCTGCCGAACGAGCAGGCGGCGTTCCAGGCGTCGCCGGCCTGTGCTTGATAGGCCCAGACGACGCGCCCCGTCGCCTGCTCGAGCGCGAGGATCGAGTCGCTCATCGCCGTCGCCGGACGGCTGTGGTTGTTGCCCGTTCCGACGAAGAGCAATCCGCGCGCTTCGTCGACCGTCGGCGTATTCCAGATGCTCGCGCCGGAGGGCCCGTAGATCTCGGTGCCGATGGACGTCCGACCGGAGCGCTTCGGCGCTTCGGAGATCGTCGGCGTTCGCCAGAGGATCTCGCCCGTTCCGGCGTCGAGCGCTACGACCGAGCCCGCATGCGTGCAACAGGGATAGGCCGGGTCCATCGCGTTGATGTCGTCGTTCGAGGAGAGGGGCACGAAGATCCGGCCGCCGGAGACCGACAGCGAGCCCGTGATCGCCGCATTCGGATGCGGGTCGACGACCTGCTCCCAGAGGAGCTGCCCGCTCTCCGCATCGAGCGCGTAGACGTTCGCCGCGCGATCGCCGAAGAATGCCCGCGCGATCGGCGCGCCGCGCTCGCTCCGCGCGACGTCGATCGTCACCGCCGAGCGCACCTCCGTCGCCGCCTTGAACTGCCAGCGCGTGCAGCCCGTCGCCTGATCGAGGGCGTACACCGATCCGTTGTGGCTCCCGACGAAGAGCGCCCCGCCCGCCGCCGTCGCCTGCGATCGCAGCTGCGAGGACTCCGGGAACGCGACGACCCATTCGACGGCGAGCTTCCCGACCTCCGCGCGCGCGATGCCCTCCCCGTCCGGGACCGAGCGCCGATTGCGCGGCCCGTTGCCCCAGCTCGGATAGGCGAGATCGCTCCAGTCGAAGGCCCCCTGCTCGGGCGCACAGCGCGGCGAGACCTCGAAGCGCCGCACCGCGGCCGGCGAATCGAATCGAACGCCCGTGAAGAACTCCGCCACCGCGCGCTTGATGTTGCGCTCGATGATGTTGTCGCC
>CAZFKD010000538.1:0-3087 GCA_964519695.1 uncultured Spirochaetaceae bacterium | reverse complement strand
CCCAGCGCACCCCCTCGCGCCCAGCGAGGCCGAGGCGATCGGCCCCGCGCATGCGACGGTCCCCGAAGTAGCCCCGGCAGAGCGTGTCCCGGATCCGGACGAAGCGATCCCCCTGGTCTCTCCCGCCGCGCTGCCGCCCGTCCTCTCCGCATGGCGGAACGAGAAGCTCCGTGCGCTGCTCGGCGGGCCGACGGACCTCGCCGGATTCTTCGCCCGGCAGCTCGTCGAACGATTCGCCGACGGGATCCCGGACCCGATCCGGATCGTCAGCCTCGGCGGCTCACGGTCTGAGGCCGAGGTCGAACTCTCGGGCGCGCTCGCGGCGCTCGGTGTCGACGCGATCTCGATCGAAGTGTTCGAGCCCGATTCAGCCAGCGCCGAGGCACGACGAACGCCCGTCGAGTCGGCCGGACTCGCGGCGTCGATCACGATCAGCCGATACGAGGATTTCGCCGCCACGCCGCAAGCCGCGGCGCATGCGCTCCTGCTCTGCGACGCGTTGTTCGGCCAGCCGCGGCCCGCTGCGCTCGTGCGCCGACTCGCGGCGTGCCTGGCTCCAGAAGGCGTCGTCCTGTTCGCGGATCGCATCGCCGGCGGCGCCCTGCAGATCTCCGACGCGACGCGAGAAAAGCTGGCCGAGCTCTGGGAAGTCCTGCCCGAGAGCTGGACGAGCCAGCCGGCCTTCGTCACCGCTCCGAGCCCGGGCGATGACGGCGGCGTGCCCGCGCCCGAGACGGATCTCCGAGCGGCCTTCGAGCCTCGTTTCATGCCGCTCGTCACGATCGGGCTCGGCCACCTGGCCGACCTCGCGATCGGCCCGGCCCGCGGCTTCCTCGTCTCGGATTTCGGGTCGGCCGCCGGCGCCTTCCTGACCTCGATCGATGCGCTCGACGAGAGCCGTACGATCGAGGAATCCCTGCCGCCTCGGCAGGGCGTCGCCGTCTGGATCCGACGGGAGGCTGCGCCGGTCGGTTCCGAAACCGAACGCCTCGGGGCTCCGTGGCCCGAGCGCTCGGACGCGCGCTAGGCGGCGTTCGCGGAGGGCACGACGACCGCGATGCGGCCCCGACGCGGGCCCTCGAGCGTGGCACCGAGGCGTCCGGCGATGACGCCCATGCCCACGGCAGGGGCGAGATCCGTGTCGCCCGCATCGACCTCGAAGCGCAGGCGGTCGCCTCCCTCGTCGGTCACCTCGAGCGCGACACGCGTCGAGCGCGTTGCGTCGAGGGCCTCCCGCCCGAGCGAGACGAGCAGTCCCCCCAGCCAGAGCGGATCCTGCTCGATCGCACGCGGGAGCGCACGTTCACAGCGCAGATCGAGCGTCAGCCCGCGCGTCGCGGCCTCCCGCTCGAGGCAACCCCGCACGTCGGCCAGCCATTCCCGCAACACGAAGCGTTCGTGTCGGACCGGCAGCGGCTCGGGCTCCCCGGACGTCGTTTCGAGGGGCCGTGTCGCCGAGCCCGGGCTTTCGATCTTCGGGGCTGCCGTCCGCGCGATGGCATGCGCGTCCACCGGCGCGCGCCGAGGCGTCTCCGGCGTGGCAACCGTCCCCGCGGCCGCGTTTCGAGTCGCCCGGTCTCGATCCCAGGCGAAGAGCGCGATCGTGAGCAGGCTCAACGCGAAGAGCGCAGCCGGCCATGGGCTGCCCATCGCCGCATGCCCGTATGCGATCGGCGCATCGCGCTCGAGCCAGAATGCGAGCTCGACCGGATCGTTCTCGCGCGACGAAACCGGCACCAGCAGACTGCGCAGCCCCTCGCTCTCGACGATCTCCGCTGCGTCGCCCGGGATCAAGCCGTCGGCGCCGAGCAGCGAAACGATCGCGCCGCGCGGCGCAGGCAGCGAAGGCGAGATCAACGTCCCGTCGGGCAGCACGAGCGCGAAGCGGGTTTCGGCCGAGGCCAATCCGCCGAGCCGGGTCGCGAGTGGCGCGAGCTCGATCGTCGCGATCAGGACCCCCTGGACGAGATCCTCGGCATCGTGCACCGCGAGCACGACCTCGACCGTCGCGTCGTCGCCGCTCGCCCCGGAAGCCCCCTCGACACGGCCGCGCGCGACCCGGCGGCCATTCGCCTCGACCGCCGCCCGAACGACCGGCGAAAACCAGCGTGCCTTCGCGCGCGCATCCTCATCGGCATTGGAATCGGCATCGGCGCGAGCGGTGCGCGCGCGACGGGGTCCGCCCTCGGCGCCCACGGAAGCCGAGACGAGTCCTTTCGGACCGGCGACGACGAGCTCGACCGAGCGCACGTCGTCCGATCCCTCGATCGCGCGGCGAAGCAGCGTGTCCCGCTGCCGAGCGGTGGCGTTGGCGACGGCCGACCCGTCGTCGCCCTCCCGCTCGAGCCCGGTCCATGTCCCGCTGCTGCGAAGCTCGATGCGCAGGCGTGCCAGCAGCGCGTGGATGCGCGCTTCGTCGGCCTCGCGAAGCGCCGCATCGCCGGACTCGATCGATCGAATCCGCTCCGCCCGCAGATCGAGGCCCGCGAGCGCGGCGCAGAGGACAACGAGTGCCGCCGACGCCCATGCGAGCCGGCGCAGCCCGCTTCCGCCCGTGATCGCCGTCTGCAGGCGCCCGCTCTTCGTCTCCACGATCGCCGACTCCCTTCGATCCCAGCCGAAACCGGTTCTGGCGGCTGGACTCCCGACTCTCCTGCGCATCGGAGCAAGGGCGAGTTGCGCTTGAGCGGAACCCGGGTTGCACACGGCAGAAGCCTCGATCGACCGCGTGCGCGCGCATGTGCCTCCAGCTTTTTCCGGACCGGATGACCGCGTTTTCCAGCACGTCTGCGCCCGCAGCGGTCGCAGGCCCGATCGGAGCGAGATAGCGTTGCGCGCGTGGCTGAATCCGGCGCGCTCGGCATCATCGTGAATCCCCATTCCGGCCGGGACGCCCGGCGCCTCTTCGCACGCGCGGGCACGTCGACGATCGACGACAAACGCAACCAGGTCACCCGCATCGTCGTCGGCGCGGCGGCGGCGGGCTGTAAGCGCGTCCTGCTCTCCCGCGACGCGTTCCGGATCGCGTCGGCGGCGACCGATGCCCTCGATCTGCCGACGCAGATCGAGCTGCTCGACCTCCCCACG
>CAZFKD010000537.1:384-3109 GCA_964519695.1 uncultured Spirochaetaceae bacterium | reverse complement strand
CGATCGTCGTGACGCCGTGATAGAGCGAAGGCGAGAGCGTGCCGTCCCAGAAGACCTGGGCATCGTAATGCGTATGGACGTCGACGAAGCCCGGACAGACGATGCGCCCGCGCGCGTCGATCGTCTCTCGCGCCGGCCCGGAGAGCTCGCCGATCGCGACGATCCGTCCCGCACGTATGGCGACGTCCGCGCGGCGCGGCGGCGCTCCGGTCCCGTCGACGAGCAGGCCGCCCCGGATCAGGATGTCGTCCATCGATGCTCCTCCCCGGCGATCGACGATAGGTCAACGTCTGCTGGCCGAAAGCGGGGGCGAGACGATCCGCGGCGGTCGCACGAACGATGCCCTGGACCATGAGTCTCGAGCGCGAGGCTGGCCAGCCTCGACCGGTCCTGTCATGCTGCGCACGTCCGTCGTCGGTCCGAGCGAGCCCCGACCCGCCCCGGGCGAGGAGGCCTTCTTGAGCGAACCCATCCGGGTGCCGGCCGCCGGCGCCGAGGCGGCCCCCGAGCCGTCCCGATCGGTCCCCCTCGAATTCCGCGGCTCCGGCGGCGAGTACTTCCGGATCTGGATCGTGAACCTGCTGCTGACGGTGCTGACGATCGGCATCTACTCGGCCTGGGCCAAGGTTCGCCGGCTGCGTTATTTCTACGGCAACACGCGCCTCGACGGCGTCGGCTTCGACTATCACGGTCGTCCTCTCGCGATCCTGAAGGGCCGGCTCATCGCGTTCGGAGCCTACGGCGTCTTCTACACCGCAACCCAGGTCTTCCCGCTCGCTGCGCTGGGATTCTTCCCCCTCTTCGCGCTCGGCGTCCCCTGGATCATCATGAAGTCGCGCCGCTTCCAGCTGCGCATGACCTCCCATCGCGGCATCCGCTTCGGCTTCGACGGCGAATACGCCGGCGCGCTCAAGGCCTATGTCGGCTGGCCGATCCTCGTCGCCTTCACGCTCTATCTGATGGGCGGCCGGATGCTCTGGGAGCAGGTCCGCTATCTGCTCGGGAACGCACGCTACGGATCGGAGCCGGTCCGCTTCACGGCTCCTCGCGGCCCCTTCCACCGCCTGTTCCTCGCGTCGACGGCGCTCTTCGTCCTGATCTTCGTCGGCATGGTCGGCGCCTTCACCGCGCTCGTCGCCGCCCAGGACGGGGACGAGGCTTCGGATCGCATCCTCGCCGCGATGATGTCGCCGGTCGCATTCGGCTGCGGCGCAGCACTCTTCCTCGCCTGGTTCGCCGTCCTCGCCTACTACCAGAAATCGTTCCTGAACGCCTCGTTCGACGGCCTCGAGCTCGGCCCCCATCGCCTCGAATCGCAGCTCGCGTTCGCGCCGCTCTTCGGGATCTACCTGTCGAACTTCCTCGCGATCATCCTGACGCTCGGACTCTATTCGCCCTGGGCGAAGGTGCGCCAGACGAAGTACCAGCTGGAATCCCTGCGCGTGACGGTGAAGGGCGATCTCGACGGCTTCGCGGCGGGCGCGGGCGACGCCACGGACGCGATCGGCGAGGAGATCGGCGACTTCTTCGATCTCGATTTCGGGCTCTGATTCCGGCCCGCTCCGCGATCGCGGCGCGGCGCCGGGCGGTGCAGACGGAGCGGGAGTAGCAGTGGACGAGATCGCCGGATCCTTCTTCGATACGCGGCGATCGCTGCGCCGGGCGGCTCGCGCGGAGATCGTCGCGCCCGGCATCGTGCGGATCCGGATCGATGCGGGCGAGGCTCCGGCACGTCTCGAGAACGACGCGAGTCCAGCGATCGACGCGGACTCCGCGAAAGGCGAGGCGAGCCGATGGGAACACCCGCTCGCCGAGGTCGAGATCTCGGACCGCATCGGCGACATTCCCCGGCGGCTCACGCTGAGCGGGATCGGAGTCTTCGAGACGAGCGACAACGACGGGATCGACCGGGCTCTCGCCGCGATCGGGCGCCCGATCGGCGCAGTCCACTGGATGGAGCAGCGCTGGCCGGTCGCCCTCGCTTCACTCGTCGCGATCGCCGTCGGCAGCCTGCTCTTCGTCCGATTCGGCCTCCCTGTCGCCGCGGAGCTCGCCGCGCGGCATCTCCCGGCCCGCATCGACCAGATGCTCGGTCGACAGACGCTCTCCGCCCTCGACGAACTCTTCTTCGAACCGAGCGCGCTCTCCGAAGAGCGCCAGCAGGCGCTCGCGGCGCATTTCGATTCGATGACGCGCGATCTCGAAGATGGTCTCGAAGAGGGCGCCGAGAAGGACCACGACTACCGCCTGCTGCACCGCGCAGCACCCCGCCTCGGGCCGAACGCGCTCGCGCTGCCGTCCGGAATCGTCGTGATGACCGACGAGCTCGTCGAACTCGCATCCGACGACGAAGAGCTCGTCGCCGTCCTCGCCCACGAGATCGGCCATGTCCGCGGCCGCCATGCCCTGCGCCAGATGCTGCAGAGTGCGGGCATCTCGGCGCTCGCATTCGTGCTGCTCGGCGACGTCACGACGGCGTCTTCGCTGCTCTCGGCGGCGCCGGTCCTGATCGAGGCGAAGCATTCGCGAGATTTCGAACGCGAGGCCGACGCCTTCGCCAAGGCCTGGCTCGCCCGGCACGGGATCGACCCCATACGCTTCGACGACATCCTCTGCGCCATGCAGGCCGACGCCGGGGGCAGCGGTGCGGGTGGCGTCGCCCGCTATTTCTCGACCCATCCGCCGACCGACGAAAGGGTGCGCTGCAAGGTGCCCTGAGCTGCGT
>CAZFKD010000537.1:0-374 GCA_964519695.1 uncultured Spirochaetaceae bacterium | reverse complement strand
CAGGCATGACGCGTCCCGCGCTGGACGACGCAATCGCCGGCGCCGACCGCCTCCTTCTTCCCGAAATCGAGCTCGAGATCGGCCGAGCCCGCGAGGATGAGGACGTAGTCGATGGTGTCGGTCGTGTGCATCTCCGGATCGTTCGGATCGAAATGCGCCCGGATCTCGTCCGGCATCGAGATCGCCTGCCCCGCCATCGCCGCGCGCGCCGCGAGCCCGGGGACCGTCACGATCTTGAAGGCGGTCTCGCCGGGCTTCGGGAAATAACCGATGGCCGCGGGGCCCAGCGCGTTGGCGCGATCGGGCATCTCGATCAGGCCCTGCGTCGTCCAGAGCTCGTAGCTGCCGGGGCTCGTCTCGCGCGGCGGGGGGCC
>CAZFKD010000536.1:0-3131 GCA_964519695.1 uncultured Spirochaetaceae bacterium | reverse complement strand
CGGCCTTCGCCGTCTCGAGCCTGTTTCTCGTCTGCTACGTCGCCCACAAGATCTCTCGCAGCTTCGAGAACACGACCTTCAACGCCGAGGGAATCGCCAAGGGCCTGTACCTCGCGCTGCTCGGCTCCCACGTGCTCCTCGCGATGACGGTGCCGGTCTTCGCGATCCTGCTGATCCGGCTCGGGGCGCGGGACGAGCGCGAGCGCCATCGGCGTCTTGCGCGGGTCGCATGGCCGATCTGGATCTACGTCTCGGTCACGGGCGTGCTGATCTACCTGCTCCTCTATCCATTCAATCCGCCGGTGGTGTGAACCCCCGAGGCCTCTGCATCGAATCGTTGCAGAAGGTCGGCGCCGCGCGAATCGGCGCGGTCGAAGTCCTACTCTCGCGCTCGGAGATGGACGAGACCGGACTCGCGCGACGCGCATCGCGCCGGGCAGGCGAGGGAGAGCCGAAAGGCCGCGTCCGACTTGACGAATCTCCGAGTGGTGGGCTACTTCGCGGACACTTTCCGGGGTCCGGATCCCGAAGATTCCACGCCGTTTCCGACGGCCCGGCAGGGTGTTCTCGACGTTCGGCGGCTGCGGCGAATTGCCGCGCCGGGAGAACGCGAAGTCGGGCATCGAGCCGGACGAGAGTCCGGATAGAAGGCAGGACAGAAGAACGATGAGCAGGGTGTTCGAACGTCTCTCGAGATCGGTCGCGTCGCTGAGCGCGCTATGCGTCGTGCTCGGATCCGTCGCTTTCGCGGGCGCCGCGTCCGCGCAGGACGGCGGTGCGGACCTCGCCAAGGGCAAGGCCCTCTTCGCGATGTGTACCCAATGTCATGGCACGGACGGCGGCGGCAACGTCGCCGCGCTCGCGCCGGCGATCGCGGGCCTGCCCGCCTGGTACATCGAGGCCCAGCTCGTCAAGTTCAAGTCCGGCCAGCGCGGCCTGCATGCGCAGGACACGGGCGGTCTGCGCATGTATCCGATGTCGCGTTGGCTCGAGGACGAGAGCGAGCAGAAGGACGTCTCGGCCTACGTCGCGAGTCTTCCGTCGGTCTCGCCCGCGGCGACCCTCGCGCAGACGGGCGATGCGGCGAAGGGCCAGGGCTATTACGCGGTCTGCAGCGCGTGCCATGGACCCGACGGCGGGGGCAATCAGGGCATGGGCGCGCCGCCGCTCGTCGGCCAGAACGATTGGTATCTGCTCTCGTCGATCCAGAAGTACAAGAAGAGCATCCGCGGCAGCCTTCCCGGCGACACGCTCGGGCCGGCGATGATCGGCATGGTCGCGACCCTGCCGGACGACGCCGCAGTGCTCGACGTGATCGCGCATATCCAGACGCTCTCCGGGCCGTCGAGCCAGGAGTAGGTCGGGCCGGGATCAGGACCACGCAACAGGCGAAGGCGGTCGGGATCCGGCCTCCATCGTCGAACGAACGAACGAACGAACGTCGCGCGAGCGGCGCTGGAAGATCGAACGCGCATCGAATGCGCCGAGCGCTTCAGGAGAATCCCGAATGTCCGATCACGAGCATGTCGAACCGGAGAATCCGCCGGCCGACGCCTTCGCGACCCGTCTCTTCGTTTTGTCCATGGTGGGCATCCTCGGCTTCATCGCGGTCGTGTTCCTCTTCGTGCTCTGACGGGCGCTCGTGGCTCGCCGGTTTCGGCCGGTGGGCGACGAAGCCGCTCGAACGGGCAACCCCGTGGTTCGCTTCCCCAACAGGTTCCCGAGGCCCTTCGCGGCTGCAGGAGACCGATAGGCAACCCCAATGATCCTCGACTCTCTGCTTCCGAGCGCTTCGACCTACGCCGCGGACATCAACCAGCTCTTCGACGTCATCACGCTGCTGGTCGGCATCCCGTTCCTGATCGCCTCGTACCTCTTCTTCGCCTTCATCTTCCGGTTCAAGGCGAAGAACGGCCAGAAGGCGATGTACATCACGGGAACCGAACACCAGTACATGAAGTGGATCCACCGGGCGCACGTTCCGATCCTGCT
Source organism: uncultured Spirochaetaceae bacterium (assembly GCA_964519695.1). Taxonomy (GTDB): domain Bacteria; phylum Myxococcota_A; class UBA9160; order UBA9160; family UBA4427; genus UBA4427. The sequence goes on along the minus strand of CAZFKD010000536.1, from coordinate 1,139 downwards.
CTTCGACGTGATCATCGTCGTGATGGCCGTCAACGTCTGGTACAAGGTCAAGCAGGATCTGCCCGAGGCGAGCTCGACCGTGCGCGTGATCGCGCAGCAATGGGCGTGGAGCTTCGTGCATCCCGGGCCGGACAACGTGCTCGACACCGCCGACGACATCACGACCGTCAACGAGCTCCACGTCGCCGCGAATACCCTCTACCACTACAAGCTCGAGTCGCTCGACGTGCTCCACAACTTCTCGGTCCCGGTCTTCCGACTGAAGCAGGACGCGATTCCGGGCCGCGTGATCACCGGCTGGTTCGAGCCGACGAAGACGGGCGAGTACGACATCCAGTGCGCGGAGATCTGCGGCATCGGCCATGGCCTGATGCCGGCGAGGATCATCATCGAATCGAGCGAGCAACACGCCGCCTGGGTCGAGCAGAACTCGCCCATCGCGGTCGCGGCGCTCGCGTCGAACTGATGCCCCGCGCGCGCGGGGCGAAGAGACATCGGATCAAGGTCCCCCGATCGGGACCGCTCGAAGCGGACGGCCAGACGGCGCGCTTCGAATGCCGGGGAGAGAGATAGACATGGCGGAATCGATCCGGGTCGAGCACGCGGCTCATCACGACGATCACCACGGCCACCACGAGATGAGCTTCCTCGAGAAGTACGTCATCCCGCTCGACCACAAGATGATCGCCATGCAGTACATGTTCACGGGCATGTTCATGGCCCTCATCGGAGGCTATTTCGCCTACGCCTTCCGCTGGCAGATCGCCTTCCCGGGCACCGACGCGCCGCTCTGGGGCCAGGTCTCCCCCGCCGACTACAACTCGCTCGTGACCAACCACGGCTCGATCATGATCTTCTGGGTCGCGATGCCGGTCCTGATCGCGGCCTTCGGCAACTACCTGATCCCGCTGATGATCGGCGCGGACGACATGGTGTTCCCGAAGCTGAATCGCCTCTCCTACCAGATCTTCCTGCTGTCGGCGCTCATCATCCTCGCCTCGTTCTTCGTCGAAGGCGGCGCATTCGGCGGAGCCTGGACGGCCTACCCCCCGCTCTCGACGAAGGCGGAACACAACCTCACGCCTCTCGGCTCGACGATGTGGATCACGGCCGTCGCCCTCGAATTCGTGGCGTTCCTG
>CAZFKD010000535.1:0-3143 GCA_964519695.1 uncultured Spirochaetaceae bacterium | reverse complement strand
GGCAGCGGTCGCAAGCATCTCGCCCGCGCGATCCATGAATGGAGTCCGCGCGCGGGGGCTGCGATCGTCGAGATCCAGCTCGCTGGGACTGCGGAGCCCTCGCAGCAACGCGACCTGTTCGGAGACGGACGAGCGCCGGAATCCGGCGCCCTCGCCCGCGCCCAGGGCGGAACGCTCCTGCTCGAAACGCTCGACCAGCTCGCGCCGAGTGTGCTCCAGCGGCTCTCCGAGAGCCTGCGCGGTGCGCCCGGTCGGGTCCGGCTGATCGCGACGGCGCTGCGCGATGGGGCGGCTTCGGCGATCGGCGGTCAAAGGATCCAGATCGCGGGCCTCGCCGAACGACGGGAGGACATCCTGCCCCTCGCTGCGCATTTCCTGGCGGAATACGCCGCCGAGGAATCGATCGAGGCGATCGGCTTCAGTGGCGAGGCGCGGCGCCTCCTGCTCGAGGAGAGCTGGCCCGGCAACGTGCGCGAGCTGCGCGAGCGGATTCGTCAGGCCATCCGCTTGTCGGGTCAGGGCGCGATCTCGGCCGAGGCGTTGATGCTCGCGACCGACATCGATGCCGTGCCTTCCTTCAAGGACGCGAAGCGTGCATTCGAGACGCGTTATGTGGAGGTCCTGCTGCGTCGGTGTGGCGGCAACATCAGCCGTGCAGCCCGCATGGCGAAGAAGGACCGCAAGGACTTCTACGACGTGATCCGCAGGACGGGGATCGATCCGGGCCAGTTCCGCGGCTAGTCCATGCGCGTCGGCCTGGTCCAGGTCTGCTCGACGGACGACCTCGATGCGAATCTCGCACGGGCCGAAGCGGGTGTCCGCGAAGCGGCTGCGCAGGGCGCAAGCCTCGTAGCCCTGCCCGAGAACTTCGCCTATCTGCGGCGGGAAGGAACCCGTTATCCGTGCGCCCAGGGCCCGGACGGAGAGATCGTTCGCGCGTTGTCCCGATGGGCCCGCGAGAACGCCGTCTGGCTCGTCGGAGGAACCCTGCCCGAGGCGATCGACGGAGACGAGCGCGTCCACAATACGAGCATCGTGTTCTCCCCCGACGGCTGCGAGGTCGCGCGCTATCGGAAGATCCATCTCTTCGACGTCTCGCTCGGTGCCGAGGGCCGTGATGTCTACCGGGAATCGAGCCACTGCGCACCGGGGGACACGGTCGTCGTCGCACAGACCCCATTCGGGGGGCTGGGTCTCTCGGTCTGCTACGACCTCCGCTTTCCCGAGCTGTATCGCAGCCTGGTCGATCGCGGCGCGCGTTGGCTCCTCGTGCCCAGCGCCTTCACGCGGGAGACCGGCAAGGATCATTGGGAGCCGCTCCTGCGCGCACGTGCGATCGAGAACCAGTGCTTCGTGCTTGCGCCGGCGCAGTGTGGGCATCACGCCCCGGATCGGGCGAGCCATGGTCGCTCGGTGGTGATCGATCCTTGGGGCTACGTGATCGCCCAGGCGGGAGACGAGCCGGCGGTGATCGTGGCCGAATGCCCAGAAGAGCGGATCGATCGCGTCCGGAGGGCCGTGCCCGCGTTGGAGCACCGTCGCCTCCCGTGAACCCTCGCCGACGCGAACGCGCTGCATCGTGTTCCGGGCGGAAGGCGACGGCGGCGGTCGCGCGCAGTGTTTCCCCTTCTCAAGGCGGCCTCGACCCGGGCCGATAGGCCGGTCACCCCCAGACCGGTGGTTCGGGAACGCGTCAACGCTCGCCATTCCACCGAAAGGCGGTCCGCCCATGGCCGAGCTCGACATTCCCGGGACGACTGCGCGACTCGAGATCCTCAACGGAGGATTCGAGGGGATGACATACGACCTCACAGCGGAGGAGATCGTCATCGGGCGCAACCCGACGACGGACATCACCCTGCTCGACGAAGGCATCAGCCGCGAGCATGCGGTGATCCACTACGATGCCGACGCCCCGGGCTACGTCATCGAGGATCTGCAGTCCACCAACGGCACGCGCGTGAACGGCAAACGCGTCCGATCTGCCCCGCTCAGCGAGGGCGACGAAATCCAGATCGGTCAGACGATGTTCCGCTTCGTCTGGATCAAGGACTGAGAGATCGCCCCGCGGCCTTCGCTGGTTGCGCCCTGGGGCATCGGGCCGATAGCGTAGGGTGCTCGGGGTGGCCTCTTCGCGAGCCACACTTCTTGATTTCGGGGGGATCCGGATTGCAGACGAACGAGCGTCGGTCGGGCAGCGGCGCGAAGACATCTTCGACGAAGATCGCGAGGGGCGTCGCCGCGCGATTCCTGATTGCCCTCGGGCTGCTGGCGTCGCTCGCGTGCGCCCGGCCGGTGACTCCGCCTCCCCAGGCGCCGGCGATCGAGGGTTACGTCGTCGGCGCGCCCGACAATCTCCGGATCCTGGTCCTGCCCGATCCCGAGATCCTGCGCGAGGTCCGGGTCCGGCCGGACGGCATGATCTCGATCGATCTGATCGGCGACGTGCAGGCCGCGGGACGCACTCCGACCCAGATCGCGGAGACGATTCGCGAGCAGATCTCCCGTTTCAAGCGCGACGCCGCCGTCAGCGTGACCGTGCTCGATTCGCCGAGCCAGTTCGTCACGATCTTCGGCGAGGTTTCGAATCCGGGTACGTTCTCGTTGACCGCCGAGACTCGGGTCACCGAGGCGATCGGTCAGGTCGGCGGGACCCGCAACTTCGCGAGCCTGAACAAGATCCGTGTCATTCGAACGGACGGGGCGACGACGAAAGTCCTGCTTGTCCGGCTCAAGGACATCCAGAAGGGCGACCTGGCGACGAACTACGTCGTCGAGGAAGGCGATCTGATCGTGGTTCCGCCCACCGGGCTTGCGCGGGTGGGATACACGGTGCAGATGCTGCTCTTCCCGTTCCAGCCGCTCTTGAGCGGCGCGGCTCAGGTCGGCGGCATCGCCGGTGGCGTCAATACGCTGCGTCCGCAGGGCGGCAACGCGGGCGGCGGCGGGCTCTAGTGGACCGCGCAACGGAGCTCCCACCCGGGGCGAAGGCGTCCTCCGCTTCGACCCGAACCCGGCGCCGCCGGCCACCCACTCGAGTGAGCCGCCACGCGGTACGGTTGGGAACGGAGCAGGACGGTCTCGGAAGCCCGCGCCGGACCCCAGGCCGGATACGCTCGAGAGGAGACGGCAGGAATCGATGT
>CAZFKD010000534.1:0-3164 GCA_964519695.1 uncultured Spirochaetaceae bacterium | reverse complement strand
GCGTTCGCCGCCGACGGCGCGGGCGCGGCATCGTAGGCCCGCGCGAGTTCATCCGCGTCTTCGACGATCGCGTTCAGCGCGGCCCACCAGCCGCGCCGCCCGCCCGCGAGCAGACAGGGCTCGCCGAGATTCAAGGCGGAGAGCACCCGCCGCTCGAACGGGACCTCGAAGTCGACCGGGCGGCCGATGCGCCGGCCGATCTCTGCGCGGTCGAGCTGTCCCGGGAAGGGCGCCATCGTCCGATTGAGCACGATCCGCGTCCGCTCCGCCGGGATCTCGATCCGGTCGAGCACCTCGCGCAGCCGGGCCGCCCCGATCACGTCGGGGACCGTCCCCTGGTTCACGAGGTAGACGCGATCGGCCAGATCGAAGACCGCTAGCATGACGGCGTCGACGATCGGGAGCGTATCGACCACGACGAAGCGGAAGGAGCGCCGCGCGATCGAGATCACCTGGGCGAGGGTGCGATCGTCGACGTCGCTCGCGTCGATCGCATCGTTCGGCGCCGGCAGCAGCCGCAGGCCCGAGCGCGCATGCAGTGTCGAGAGCTCGCGCAGCATGCGGGCATCGAGGCGGTCGAGCTCGCGGGCGGCCGTCGCGAGGGAGTGTTCGGGAGCGAGGTCGAGGGCCGAGGCGCAGACCCCGAGCTGGAGCGAGCAGTCGAGCAGCAGCACTTCGTCCGGATGGCGCAGCGCGAGACCGACGGCCGCGTTGATGGACAGTGTCGATTTGCCGACGCCGCCCTTCGTGCTGTGGAAGGCGAGAACGCGGCCCGAACGGGTCGACGAGGCCTCGCGCCGAGCGTCGATCTGCGCGAGGACTTCGCGCATCGCATCGCTCGAGACCGGCCGTGCGAGCATGTCGTCGAGGCGCGAACGGACCGCTTCGACAAGCGATTCGGAGCTCGCCGGCGGATCGCCCGGACCCGGCTCGGCCCCGACGAGGACCGCTTCCGGCGAGAGCGATCGGACGCTCGCGGCGAGCGCGCGGAGCGACTGCGCACCGATCGAGAGATCGAAGACGACGAGCTCGGCGCCCCGCTGACGCAGCAGTCGGATCGCATCGTCGAGGTCTTCCGCGAGCCGCAGGAAGGTTCGACCCTGGCCGGCACCGGCGAGGCCTGCGGCGATCTCGTCGCGCAGCCAAGCGTCGCCGACGACGAGGGCCTGGAGGGCATGCGTCGTCATCGCGAGCGACTCGAGCGCGATCCGCATTCGTGCAGCGAGGGGCGCATCATCCCGCCGCCGGATCTTCGATGGAGGGAGCGCTGCGCAGTCGCGGGACGCGGACCAGGAGGCCTGCCCAGGGCGCCCCCGATTCGAGCAGCGCTGCGTGGGCGGGCTGCGCGAGGACGCGCTCGGCGGCGAGTGCGCGCGCGGTCGAGCCGGGCAGGGCCGATACATTGCGGTGTCGCGCGAAGCCGCTCGGGGGCTGCAGCGCGATCTCGCCCACTGCGCCGGTCGGGCTTCCGACGATCGAGACCGCGACGAACCCGACGACCTCGGATCCGCAGGCCTCGACGACGGGGAGGTAGGCGACCGCGAGGGGCCGCGGCATCGCGAGTGGGAGCGCCGTCGGGCTCGGCGTCGCCGGAGCGAGCGGCTCGCCGACGGCGACGCTCCGGTCGCCGGGATCGAACAAACATCCGGCGACGACGCCCGCCAGGCGAACCTGCTGCTGCGGATCGACGAGCGCCTCGACCAGATCGACGAGCGCGGGGCTCGCGGGATCGACGATCGCGGCGGCGAGGCGATCGAGGGCATCGAGCCGCCAGGCGAGCCCGACCGCGCCCGCGGCGGCCGGCGCCGCGGGGATCACCGGGCCGACCCGCAGCGCGGGACTGCCGGAATCGCCCTGGCCGAGGGCCGCGCGCCCCTCGAGCTGGAAGCCCTTCGCCCGCAGCCCCCGTCCCTCGAGCGTCGGCGTCCGACCCTCGCTCGCCCGAGCGGCCTGTACGGCCGCGAAGTCGATGGACTCGCCGCTGGCGGCGCGGGCCGGGAGGCTCGCCCAGCCGAAGAGCAGCGGGGTCGACCGCCGCAGGCGGACGGCGCCATCGGGCGCCGCGTCGAGAACGCCCTGCGGATCGAGCGCGCCGAGCGAGACGCCACGCGCTTCGATCGCCGGATCCTCTTCGAGCAGGGGCGCGAGCAGCGCCGATCGCAGGCATCGGCTCTCCTCGGCGCTTCCCGGCGCCTCCGCCGCGCAGGCGATCGGCCGCTCGCTCGGCGGAAGCGAGCGGGCATGAGCCCATTCGCGGGCCACCATCTCGGCGCGCGTATCGAGGCGCTCCTGCTCGCTGAAGGCGAGTCCGCCATCGACGACGAGCGCGCCGAAACCGAGTAGCGCGAAGAGGAGCGGGGCGAGCAGGGGGAGCACGACTCAGCTCCCGTCCGCAGGGCCGGAAGTCCGGGGTCCGGAACCGACCGACGGCCGATCGAGGCCCGGGCTTCCGTCCGGAATCCGGCGCAGCGATCGGCGATCGCCCTCGATCAGGTCGATGATCGGCTCTTCGCGCGAGAGCGCGACACGCGAACGCGTCGCTCCGTCCGCCGCGGCGCTGCTCTGCGGATCTTCGTCTTCGCTCGTGCCGGGGAGGCCGGAGCGCGGGATGCAGTCGATCCGCTTGGCGAGCTCGAGCGCCTCCGTCACGAGCGGAACCTCCTCGGGCGCGAGCGCGATCACCATCTCCTGGACGATCTGCTCGCCGCGGCCCGGGACGGGCAGGGCGCGGCTCGACAGGGCGCTCACGACGGCACCGTTCTCCGAGATGAGGCGCGAGCGCGCCGTTTGCGCCCCCGCCGCGCCGCCTCTGCCGTAGATCGAGGGCACGGCTCCGCCCGTCGCGTCGCCCCGATAGGTCGCGAAGAGATCGAAGCGATCGCCCTGCTGCAGGCCGGCGAGGCCGCTGACCTTGCTCGCGTCGATGCGCAGCGCACGCTTGCCCGCCGGAATGCCGGCGACGAGGCCCGGGCGGGTCCCCAGCGGCAGGAAATCCTCCTCGCGAAAGACGCGGCTCGCGGACTTGCGCCGCGCGAGCACGCGGCCGACGAGATCCTTCGGATCGACGATCGTCGACTCGAGGATCGATTCTTCGGGCAGGACGACGGCGGCGAGCTGGCCGGTCCGCGGATCGAGCAGGTGCTCGAGCTGGATCTCCGTGTACG
>CAZFKD010000533.1:0-3183 GCA_964519695.1 uncultured Spirochaetaceae bacterium | reverse complement strand
AGACCGCTGCTGGCATATAACGCCCGCACATAGTCGATCCCCAGGCGCTGCGCGAGCCGCCACTCCGGATGACGGACGAGGGCGGTGAAACGGGGGCGATCGAATCGCTTCCGCAGCTCGTGCACCATGAAGGCGAGCGGCGCGTCGTCGCCGGCGCTGTCGATCGAGAAGGCTCCGTCGAAGACGACGTTCACGGCCATGAGGGTCGGTTCCGTTCGGGCCGGACGCCCGGAGTCGTTCGGGCGCCGGGTGCGTGGCGGTCTCGGCGTTTCATTTCGAAATCCGGGCCTTCGATTCGCGAGGCCCGCGCGTCGCGTGCGGGTCGTGACGCGCGCCTGGCTCGCGCGCGAGGCGAAGATGCAAGCGACGTGCCTCCGCACTGCCGATCGGCCTCGGCGACGGGCTCCGCTCCGTCGTCCGCCGCCCTTCGCCCCTCGCCTCCCGCCGGACTACGCTCCTCCTGAACATCCGGGCGACCCGAGCCCGCGGAGGCGAGCGCATGATCCAGAGCATCCACCACACCGGTCTCTCGACCCCCGACCTCGCTCGCTCGCTCCGTTTCTACTGCGAACTGCTCGGCTTCGAGCTGCTCAGCCGCTTCGAGATGCCGCCCGGATCGCCGGGCATGGAGGAGATGCTCGATCTCCCGGGCGTCGGATTCAGCGCGGCGCTCGTCCGCCTCGGCGACACGATGATCGAGATCTTCGAGTTCAGCGATCCCGCGCCCGTCCGGGCGCCGGCGCGCCGCCGCGTCTGCGACCACGGCCTCACCCATCTCTGCCTGCAGGTCGACGACGTGAAGGCCGAGTACGAGCGCCTCAGCGCCGCCGGCATGGTCTTCCACTGCGCCCCGCAAGACGGGAGCGGCGCACGTTATGTCTACGGCCGCGATCCCGACGGCAACGCGATCGAGCTGATCGAGTTCGAGGGCGAGCACAATCCGCTCGCGCGATCCGTTGCCCGATCCGTAGATGGATCTGTCGTCCGGTAGCAACGGTCGTTCTTCGCCGTCCCGCCTTCCGGCTTGGCGTCGCCGTCCGTACGCCGTAGCCTGCCGGGCGTGCAGCGTCCCGAATTGATCCGCCGCCGTTCGATCTGGCTCCCGACCGTCTGGGGCGGGCTCCTGGCGTTGGTCGTCGCCGCCGCGATCCTGATCGTCGCTGCCGCGTTCGCGCTGCCGCGCGTGCATGCCTTTCTCGCGCCCGACGCGCCGATCGGCGCAGAGGTCGCCGTCGTCGAGGGCTGGATGGGGCCGGACGAGCTGCGTGCGGTCGTGCCGATCCTGCGCGCGGCCGGCTATCGCCGGATCGTGACGACGGGCGGACGCATCCCGGACTGGGCGGATCGCCTCGGGGCGGCGAGCTATGCGGAGCTCGCGCGCCAGTATCTCGTCGAGCAGGGGCTCGCGGCGGAGGACGTCGTCGCCGTCGCCGCGCCCGACTCCGCGCAGGATCGGACCTATCTGAGCGCCGTCTACGTGCGGATGTGGGCGCAGGCGCAGGCGTCGCCGCCGCGGACGATCGACGTCGTCTCGGCCGGCGCCCACGCGCGCCGCAGCTGGCGCCTGTACGTGCTCGCCTTCGGCGATGGGGCGCAGATCGGGATCCGCTCCGTCGAGTCGACGGACTATCCGCCCGAAGCGTGGTGGAAGACGAGCGCCGGGTCGCGCGTGGTGCTCAGCGAGGGCATCGGGTGGCTCTGGAGCGTGCTGTTCTTTCATCCGCCGGAGCCGGGCGGGACGGAAGAGCTCTGGGGCGATCCGGAGGCGATCGAGCGCTGGCGCGAATCGCGAACGCGGGAGCCCGGCGCTGCCGGATCGGCGCCTGCCGCCGCGCAAGCGGAAGCCTCGGTCGCGCACTGAACGGCAGACTCGATCGCCCGCGGCCGCGCGCGTCGCCTACGGCTCCGGCCAGAGCTCGAGCATCCGCTCCGGCGGCCGGGCGATGATCGCGCGCTCCCCGCGCACGACGATCGGCCGCTCGAGCAGGATCGGATGGGCGACGATCGCGTCGAGCAGGCGCGCATCGTCGACCTCCGCGAGGCCGAGCTCCGCGTAGATCGCTTCGCCCGTTCGCATCATGTCCCGCGGCGACGAGATCCCGAGCCGTCGCACCAGCCGCTCGAGCTCGGCGCGCGTGGGCGCGTTCTCGAGATAATCGACGTAGGTCGCCGACGTACAGCGCTCTTCGAGGAGCGCGCGGGCGCTGCGGCATTTCGAGCAGCGGGGGTTGAAATAGACGGTCGTCGCTTCGTCGGGCATGGGGCGATCCTCTCGCGGAACGGGGTGGGATGCCAGACGGGGCGGGAACGGGCTGGACGCCCGTCGTGTCCGGGGCCACCGACTCGAACGGGTTGAATTGGTAGCTTCTAGAAGCTACTGTGGTACCTATGCGTGCAGTTGGTCTGAAAACGCTCAAGAACAAGCTCAGCGAGTACGTTCGACTTGCAGCCGGAGGAGAGACCGTCCTGGTGACCGACCGGGATCGCGTGGTCGCCGAGCTGGTCCCGCCCCAGACGGGGAGGGGGGAGTATCTCGGCGACGTTCAGCTGGCAGAAGCCGTCCGAAGGGGTTGGCTGACGCCGCCGACCCTTCCGACAACCGGCGTTCCGCCCCGAAGACCCGTGGCACGCCTCGACGCACTCCTGACCGAACTCGCTGCGGACCGAGCCGACCGGTGATCTACGTCGATACGTCCGTCGCGCTCGCGCAGCTCCTCGCCGAGGATCGTACGCCGCCGGAAACCCTGTGGTCCGAACCGCTCGTTTCGAGTCGACTCCTGCAATTCGAGCTCTGGAACCGCATTCATGCACGCGGCCTCGGTCGTTCGCACGGTGAGGATGTGCGGCAACTCCTGGGCCGCCTGGCGCTGCTCGAGCTGACTTCGACCGTCCTCGCCCGAGCGCTCGATCCCTTCCCTGTCCCGGTCCGTACCCTCGATGCCCTTCACCTCGCATCTGCCGAGTTCTTGCGCCAGCAAGGACAGGAAATCCGGATCGCAAGCTACGACGCACGCATGATCGAGGCCGCTCGGCGCCTCGGCATCGCGGAGGTCGCCCTCTGACCGCTGCGCGGCCCTGCGTTCGGTCCGCCGAACGCGAGCAGTGGCTGGGCACAGCGAAGCGCGCAGCGCGCGCGGAGCGGAAACAGCGCCCGCGGCGCAGCGAAGCGCGCAATGCGCGCGG
>CAZFKD010000532.1:0-3194 GCA_964519695.1 uncultured Spirochaetaceae bacterium | reverse complement strand
CGCGCGTAGAGCCCGTCCGTCCCGTCCGCGATCCGCGACACCCACCAGAGCACGAGGGCCACTCCGAAGGACCCCTGCGCGACGGCGAGACTCGCCGCGAGAGCGACCCCGAAGCCCAGGATCGTCACGTGGTCGGGCGTCAGCGAAAGGCGCGCGTAGAGCGAGAGCAGCGGACCGGCATAGCGCGGGAGGCGCGCGCGGAAGGCGTTGTCGATCATCGCGCCAGTCTAGAGAACCGCTTACCCTCGCGCGCGGAGACGAGCATGAGCCGGACGATCGTCGTCCTTCCGACATACGACGAAGCCGAGAACCTGCCGCTGATCGTGCCGGAGATCCTCGCGCAATCGCCGGAGCTCGAGGTCCTCGTCGTCGACGACGATTCGCCGGACGGCACCGGCCGCCTCGCCGATGCGCTCGCCGCCGCCGATGCGCGCGTCCACGTCCTCCACCGCTCCGCCAAACAAGGGCTCGGCGCCGCCTATCGCGCGGGCATCGCGCGCGCCCTCGAGCTCGGCGCCGATCGCATCATCCAGATGGACGCCGACTTCTCGCATCCCCCCGACCAGATCAAGGCGCTGCTGCGAGCGATCGAGACGCACGACGTCGTGCTCGGCTCCCGCTATCTGCACGGCATCACCGTCGTCAACTGGCCGATCGAGCGCATCCTGCTCTCCTGGTTCGGCAACCTCTACGCCCGCAAGGCGACGGGCCTCGCGATCAGCGACATGACCGGCGGGTTCCGCTGCGTGCGCCGCGAGCTGTTCGAGCGGATCGGCTTCGAGCGGATCCGCGCGGATGGTTATGCGTTCCAGATCGAGCTCAACTACCGCTTCGCGAAGGCTGGCGCGCGGATCGCGGAGATTCCGTTCTTCTTCCTCGACCGCACGCGCGGCGAATCGAAGCTCGACTGGCGGATCGGCTTCGAGGCGCTCTGGATCGTCTGGTGGCTGCGGATCGCGAGTCTGCTCGGCTGGATCGAGACGCGGCCGGCGCCGGACTCGCGGTCGTGAGCGAAGACGCGCTCGGCGCCTCGTCGGCCACCGCTCCGCTCCGGATCCTCGTGCTGAACGAGCGCGATCCCGCGCATCCGAAGGCGGGCGGCGCCGAGGTCCATGTCGACCGCCTCTTCGCCCGGCTCGTCGCGCAGGGCCATCGCGTCGTCCAGTATTCGGCGGGCTTTCGCGGCGGCGCGCGGCAGACGCTCGTCCACGGCGTCGAGATCGAGCGCCGCGGTCCGCTGCCCGCCTACTATCTCGGCCTGCCGCTGCGCGTCGCCGGCGCGAGTCGGCGGGGCGAGTTCGACGTCGTCGTCGAATGCCTGAACAAGCTCCCCTTCTACAGTCCGCTCTACGCGGGCGTCCCCGTGCTCGCCCTCTGCCACCACCTCTTCGGCGAAGTCGCCTGGGACCAGGCGCCCTGGCCGATCGCCGCCGCCGTGCGGGCCGCCGAGCTCGGCCTGCCCCGCGCCTATCGCGACTGCGATTTCCTCGCGATCTCGCCGAGCACCCGCGACGACCTCGTCGCCCGCGGCCTCCGCCCCGAGCGGATCCGCACGAGCCTGCCCGGCATCGATCGCCCGGCCCTCGTCGTCGATCCCGAGGTACCCCGGCCGCCGCGCCTCGCCTACGTCGGCCGGCTCGAGGCCTACAAGCGCGTCGAGCTCCTGCTCGAAGCCGCCGCGCTGCTCGTCCCGCGCTTTCCCGCGCTCGAGCTCGTCGTGATCGGGCGCGGCGCCGAACGCGCGCGCCTCGAAGCCCGCGCTGCCGCGCTCGGCCTCGCCGGCCGAACGCGCTTCACCGGCTTCATCGACGCGCCCGAGCGCGACGCGCTCCTCGCCGGCGCCCGCGCCTGCGTCTTCCCCTCGCTGAAGGAGGGCTTCGGGCTGACGGTCGTCGAGGCCAACGCCCTTGCGACGCCGGTCGTCGCGCGCGACGCGCCGGGCCTGCGCGATTCGGTCCGGGACGGCGAGACGGGCCGGCTCGTCGCCGGCGACGATCCCGCCGACTGGGCGAGCGCCCTCGCTCCGCTGCTCGAGGAGAGCGATGCGACCCGCGCCCTGCGATCCCGCGCGCTCGCGTTCTCGCAGCGCTTCGACTGGGATCGCGCAGCGGCGGATCTGCTCGCCGCGATCGAAGCCCGGCTCGCGCGGGCGACGCCGCGGGCGCTTGCGAGCGGGCGGACGCCTCGGCTCCCGACGACGCAGCCGCCGGCGCCCCCTTCGGAGAAGCGCCCTTGAGCGCCCTGCTCCGCCGCGCCCTGCCCGTCGTCGTCAGCCTCGCGCTCGTCGCCTATCTCGCGGCGACGAATGCGGGCACGACGCCCGACGACGTGCTGCGCGTCCTCGCCGAGGGGCTCACGCGGATGTCCGCCCATATCGGCCGGCTGGCCGCGGTCAGCGGCGCGACCCTCGATGCGCGCCGGGCGCCGGGCAACTACCCGCTGCCGGGAACGGAGACGTTCGGGTATGTCAGCATCGGCGAGGTGCCGGGCTTCGACCCGGCCGCCCAGTACCCCCATGTGAGCAGCTACGTGCCGATCCACCGGGCCGCGGGCGTCCGCCTGTTCCGCGTGATCGAGGACAACGTGGCGGCCCGCCGGATCCCCGTCTGGCTGTCGAGCGAGGCGCTCCGCCTCGAGACCGGCGCCGACGGCCGCGTGCTCGGCGTGTCGGTCCGGCGGGAGGGCGAGGCCTTCCGCGTCCGCGCGCGCCGGGGGGTGATCCTCGCCTGCGGCGGCTTCGAGGCGAACGAGGAGATGAAGCGGCAGTTCTGGCAGGAGAAGCCTGTGCTCAACGCCGCCTTTGTCGGCAACACGGGCGACGGCCTGCGGATGGCGCAGGATGTCGGCGCCGCGCTCTGGCATCTCTGGCACTACCACGGCGTCTACGGGTTCCGGCACCCCGACCCCGCCTATCCGGTCGGCGTGCGGCCGAAGCGCCTGCCCGACTGGATCCCGGGAAAGCCGCCGCGCGCGGATGTCCGCATGCCCTGGATCGTCCTCGATCGCGACGGCCGGCGCTACATGAACGAATATCCGCCCTACATGCAGGACACCTCGGCGCGGCCGATGGCCCAGTTCGACACGGTGACCCAGAGTTATCCGCGGATACCCTCCTGGATGATCCTCGACGATCCGGGCCGGCGCCTCTATCCGCTCTGCTCGCCGACCTTCAACGACCGGCGCCTGAGCTTCCG
>CAZFKD010000531.1:0-3195 GCA_964519695.1 uncultured Spirochaetaceae bacterium | reverse complement strand
AGCGGGATGTCCTCGAACAGGATCTTCATGTCCTCGACGGAATCGATCGCGACGCCGGCCTTGCCGACGTCGCCCGAGACGCGCGGATGGTCCGAGTCGTAGCCGCGATGGGTCGCGAGATCGAAGGCGACCGACAGCCCCTGCTGACCGGCCGCGAGGTTCGCCTTGTAGAAGGCGTTCGACTCCTGGGCGGTCGAGAACCCCGCATACTGCCGCAGCGTCCAGGGACGGTTGGCGTACATCGTCGCGCGCGGACCGCGCAGGAAGGGAAAGATGCCGGGGAGCGTGTCGGTGAACTCGAGCGCTTCGAGATCGGCGGCAGTGTAGAGCGGGCGGATGCGAAGCCCGTCCGGACTCTCCCAGACGAGATCGGCGACGTCCTGCCCCTTGACCTCCGATGCGGCGATCTGGCGCCATTCGTCGAGCCGCTCGCTCGCCTTCATCCTGCCCACGCGCCTTCCAGCCTCATCCGACATCGTCGATCTTCCTCGTTCGTTTCGCGGCTCGCACAGACCCGGAGCCGTCGATTGCGGCCGCGGGCCGCAGCAGGCGGCCCGCGGCGCGCGAGTCTAGCAGCCCGCCTCACATCGCCCGCCGGTAGCGGCCCCCGACCTCGAAGAGCGCCTCGCTCGTCTGCCCGAGGCTCGCGACCTTGACCGTCTCGAGCAGGACGTCGAACACGTTCTCCCCGCGCATTGCGGCCTGCTGGAGCCGATCGAGCGCCGCAGGCGCCTCGTCCGACCAGCGCGCGTGGAAAGCCGCAAGGCCCTCGAGCTGGGCCCGCTTCTCGGCCTCGGACGAGCGCATCAGCGACTCGATCGCGACGGGCTCGCCCGCAGCGGACGGGGACAGGAACGTGTTCACGCCGATGATCTCGAGCTCGCCCGAATGCTTGCGCTGCTCGTAGCGCATGCTCTCTTCCTGGATCCGGCCGCGCTGGTAGAGCGTCTCCATCGCGCCGAGCACCCCCCCGCGCTGCGAGAGGCGCTCGAACTCCTCGAGCACCGCCGCCTCGACGAGGTCGGTCAGCTCGTCGATCACGAAGGCGCCCTGCGTCGGGTTCTCGTTCTTCATGATGCCGGCCTCGCGGTTGATGATCAGCTGGATCGCGAGCGCGCGGCGGACGGAGGCTTCGGTCGGCGTCGTGACGGCCTCGTCGAAGGCGTTCGTATGCAGGCTGTTGCAGCCGTCCTGGAGCGCGGTGAGCGCCTGGAGGGTCGTCCGGATGTCGTTGAAGTCCATCTCCTGGGCGTGCAGGGATCGGCCCGAGGTCTGGATGTGGTACTTCAGCTTCTGGCTGCGCTCGTTCGCTCCGTAGCGATCGCGCAAGGCGATCGCCCAGATCCGCCGCGCGACGCGCCCGAGGACCGAGTACTCGGCATCGAGTCCGTTGCTGAAGAAGAACGAGAGGTTCGGCGCGAAGTCGTCGATCGCGAGGCCGCGGGCGAGGAAGTACTCGCAGAAGGTGAAGCCGTTCGCGAGCGTGAAGGCGAGCTGGCTGATCGGATTCGCGCCGGCTTCGGCCATGTGGTAGCCGGAGATCGAGACCGAGTAGAAGTTGCCGACGCCCTCGCGACAGAAGGTCTGCTGGATGTCGCCCTGGACCTTCAGCGAGAACTCGGTCGAAAAGATGCAGGTGTTCTGCGCCTGATCCTCCTTCAGGATGTCGGCCTGCACCGTGCCGCGCAGCGATCGGAGCACCTCGCTGCGGATCCGCCGATAGGTCTCGGGGTCGACCGCCCGGTCGCCCGGAATCCCGAGCAGCCCGAGACCGGAGCCGTCGTGGCCGGGCGGGAGCGGCCCGGCATAACACGGAAGCGACTGCCCCTGCGCCCGCAGCGCGCGCTCGAAGCGCGCCCGGACCGCCTCGAGCTCCCCGCGCTCGCGCAGATGACGCTCGACCCGCTGGTCGATCGCCGTGTTCAAGAAGAACGCGAGCACCGTCGGCGCCGGCCCGTTGATCGTGAGCGAGACCGAGGTGCGCGGATCCGCGAGGTCGAAGCCCGAGTAGAGCTTCTTGGCGTCGTCGAGCGTGCAGATCGAGACGCCCGAGTTCCCGACCTTGCCGTAGACGTCGGGCGCGGCCGCCGGATCGCGGCCGTAGAGCGTCACGCTGTCGAAGGCGGTCGAGAGACGGACCGCCGGCTGGCCGGCGGCGAGCAGATGGAAGCGGCGGTTCGTCCGCTCCGGCCCGCCCTCGCCGGCGAACATGCGGGTCGGATCCTCTTCCCGGCGCTTGAACGGGAACACGCCGGCCGTGAACGGAAACCGGCCGGGCAGGTTCTCCCGCGCGAGGAAGCGCACGAGCTCGCCCCAATCGCGCAGGCGCGGCAGGGCGACCTTCGGTACGCGCAGCCCCGAGAGCGTCTCCGAGCGATTCTCGACCTCGACCGTCCGATCGCGGACCCCATAACGCTGATGGCTGGCTGCGTAGGCCGCGCGGGTCTCAGGCCAGCCTGCGAGGGCGTCGGCGAGCTCCGGCTCGACCCCGGCGACGGCGGCCGCATAGCCGCTCAGCAGCGCGCGCCGATGCGCGTCGGATGCCTCGCCGGAATCTGAACCGATCGCCGCGAGCGGATGGGCGGGCACGAGCCCCAGCGTCGCGAGCAGGCGCGCATGGGCGTCCGCGAGCCCCGCCTGCTCGGCCGAGCGCTCGGCGCGCGCATGGTGGTCGCGCACGCAGGCGGCGATCTCCGCGAGGTAGCGCTGGCGCCCGTCCGGAATCATTCCCGGCGTGGGATGCAGCCGGATCGGCGCGGGCGCGCTGCCCGACCGCGGGAAATGCGCTTCGAGCCCGAGCGAGGCGAGCTTCGCTTCGAGCGCCTGCGCGAGGCGTTCGGTGCCCGGCTCGTTCCAGGCCCGCGCGACGGTCGGGAAGACGGGCACCTGCTCGTCCGGCAACGCCGCCTCGCCCCGGTTCCGCCGCCACTGCTTGCGCACGTCGCGCAGCGCGTCGGCCGCCCCCTGGCGATCGCATTTGTTCAGCACGATCAGATCCGCGAAGTCGAGCATGTCGATCTTCTCGAGCTGCGACGGCGCGCCGAAATCGGGCGTCATGACGTAGATCGAGCAGTCGACCCGATCGACGATCTCCGAATCGCTCTGCCCGATCCCGGCGGTCTCGAGCAGGATGAGGTCGAAGCCGGCCGCGCGCAGCACGGCGAGCGCATCGCCGACCGCCGCCGAGAGCGAGAG
>CAZFKD010000530.1:0-3196 GCA_964519695.1 uncultured Spirochaetaceae bacterium | reverse complement strand
CCGTTCGGCTGAGGGGGCAGCGGCGGTTCACGAGGCCTTCCTGATCCGCCCGACGGCGCGTCGCGGACGTGTCCGGGCCAGGTCGTGGCTCGCCTGGAGCGTCAGCCAGAATTCCGGCGTCGTTCCGAACGCCTGGGCGAAAAGCCAGGCGGTTTCCGGGCTGATGCCGCGCCTTCCGCGCACGACCTCGTTGATCCGCTGGAGCGAGATTCCGAGATGTTCGGCGAGGGCGACCTGGCTGATGCCCAGGGGCGTCAGGAACTCCTCGAGCAGGACCTCGCCGGGATGAGCCGGAACCCTGTTCTTCGGTCGCATCGCTCACCTCACATGCCCACTAACGGTGGTAGTCGACGATTCGCACTTCATGCGCATCTCCGTCCGCCCAACGGAAGACGATTCGCCACTGGTCGTTGATCCGGATGCTGAACAGCCCGTACAGATCACCCCGAAGCCGTTCGAGCCGATTTCCAGGGGGGCTGCGAAGGTCGTCGATCGACCGGGCTGCATCGAGCATGTCGAGCTTCCTCAACGCGACAGCGACGATCGTGGGCGGGATGCGCCGGATCTCGCGCGGGGAGGCCCCGTGGAAGAGCGCTTCCGTCGCCCGATCGGCGAACGACGCGATCAATGCCCGCACTTCCGTGCGCGAGAATGGAGCATTCACGGATTCCATGCAATCAACGGCCGAGAGCGTCGGCACGATGGCTTCGAGAGTCGGCAGCGAGGAACCGCTCGGAGTGAACCGACCGGACGTCTCTTCGTCACCGCAGGGTCCGCCGGTTCTCGGGATGTGAACGACCGGCTCCTGGGACGCGAGACGCTCAGGACGATTTCGATGTTGGCGGGGCGGCGGCTGGTTTCGATCGATTCAGGTGTCGATGGAGCGCGGGCGCGCAGGCGCCAGCTCGCAGTATTTCGGCATGTGGGTCGTCGGGAGCTCGCTGCGACCGTTCGGCTGACGGCGCCTAACGCCGCAGTCCCGCCGCGTGCCGCGTCCCCGGCTGCGGCAGGGGATGGCGGTAGAGCCGCGCCGCGTTCTCGTGGGTGATCTTCCAGGCCTCGTCCTCCTGCTCGAAATCGGGGACGCCGGCGAGCAGCTTCTCCATCACGGGCTGGGTATCCGGCCAGGTCCCGTCGCCATGGGGATAGTCGGACTCGGCGAGGATGTGGTCGACGCCGATCGCTCGGCGGGTCGAGATCGTCGAGGGATCGTCGATCATCGTGAACCAGAAGTTGCGGCGCAGGACTTCGCTCGGGCGGTTCTTCGGGTCGGGCCAGCCCGAGGCATAGCCCGAGCGGCTCGTCAGGTTCTCGAGCCGGTCGATCAGGCTCGCGACCCAGCCGATGCCGCCCTCGGAGAGCGTGATCATGAGCTCGGGGTAGCGCGCGGGCCAGCCGCTCCAGAGCCACTGCGCGCAGGTCGTGAACGCTTCGGCCTGGAAAATCGTCGAGCCTAGCTCGAGGATCGGCGCCTCGGGCGGGAGGTTCGGGAAGCCGGCCGAGCCGACGTGGAGCGAGAGCACGGACCCCGTCTCCGCGCAGGCGCGCACGATCGGCTCCCAATGGGCATTGAAGACGGGCGGGAAGCCGACGCGATGGGGCTGCTCGGGCATCGTCACGGCCTTGAAGCCGCGCTGCGCGTTGCGCCGGATCTCCTCGGCGCCCTTCGCGGGATCGCGCAGATCGGTCAGCCCGAGCGGGATGATGCGATCGGGATGCGCGGAAACCCATTCTTCGAAGAGCCAGTCGTTCCAGGCGCGGAGGCAGGCGTGGCCGAGCGCTTCGTCCTTCGTCTCGGAGAAGATCGTGCCGCCGAAGCCGGTCGCGCCGGAGGGGAAGCTCAGCGAGGCCCAGACGCCGTTGATGTCCATGTCGCGGATGCGGTCTTCGATGCGGAAGCAGCCGGGCCGGATCTCGTCGAAGCGCGCGGGCTCCATCCGCCGATCTTCCCAGGCGCGGCCGGCGACGGCCTGGAAGCCCGACTGGAAATAGGGCGTGCCTTCGAGCACCCAGACCTCGTGGCCTTCCTCGGTCTCGACGACGCGCGGCGCCTGCGCCTGCAGCGCCTTCGGCAGGCGGCCCTCGAAGGCATGCGCCGGCTCCATGAGATGGTCGTCGGCGGAGATGATCGTGTACCGGATCGGCCGCGGCTCGGGATCCGGCAGCAGCGGCTTCGTAACGGGTCGCTTCACCCCGAGCTTCACGACCTGGACCATCGCGATTCCTCCCGCGGCGCGTTCGCGCATGCCCGAACGTGGCGAACCGTTCGCTGATTCATGCTCCGGAGACTTCGCCCGGCTGTCAAGTCGCTGGCCCGGCCCGTTCCGCTCGTTGGGACTCGACCGATCGCAGGCTAGGCTGCCGCGACGCCCATGCCCGAGAGCGCTTCCCCCTCACGCCCCCCGCGCATCGCGATCGCCGGTCTCGGCGACACGGGGCTGCTCGTCGCGCTCGATCTGCATCCGGATTTCGAGGTCGTCGCGATCGCGCCGAAGCCCGTGCTCGTCAGCGGTCAGGAGCTCGGCGGGCGCCTCGCGGATCCCGATGCCTGGCGGCGCCGCTACCTGACGGCCTACGGGCGCTACCGGCGCCTCGACGGCATGCGCATCGTCCACGGCCTGATCGAGGCCGTCGACCTCGAAGCGCGCCGGATCGCGATCCGCCGGATCGACGGCCCCGAAGAGGCGCTCGACTACGACGTGCTTGTCGTCGCCTCGGGCGTGCGGAACGGCTTCTGGCGCGATGCCGCGCTCGAGGATCGCGAAGCCGTCGAGCGCCGCATCGACGCGGACGCCCTGCAGCTCGCGCGGGCGGAAAGCGTCGCCGTCATCGGCGGCGGCGCCAGCGCGGCGAGCGCGGCGTCGAACCTGAAGGAGCGCCATCCGGCGACCGCCGTCCATCTCTTCTTCAGCCGCGAAGTTCCGCTGCCCGAGCATCCGCCGAAGGTCGGGCGCGCGATCGCGGCGCGGCTCGCGGCCCAGGGCGTCGTGCTCCATCCGGGCCACCGCGCGCTCGTGCCGGCGGGCTTCTCCGGCGAACGCATCACGCGCGAGGCCGTCGAATGGGAGACGGGCCAGCCGGCCTTTCGAGCCGACGCGGTCGTCTGGGCGATCGGCCGCGAGCAGCCCAATACGGCCTTCCTGCCGCCCGCGATCCTCGCCTGCGTAGAAGGCGGCATCGACGAGCTGTGCGACCG
>CAZFKD010000529.1:0-3200 GCA_964519695.1 uncultured Spirochaetaceae bacterium | reverse complement strand
CGATCGCGGCGTCCTGGCCCCCGGCTACAAGGCCGACGTCAACGTGATCGACTTCGATCGGCTCACGCTCCACCGGCCGCAGATGGTGTTCGATCTCCCGGGCGGCGCGCGGCGCCTGATCCAGCGAGCCTCCGGTTACGACAAGAAAATCGTGAGCGGTCGGGTCGTCATGGAGCAGGGCGAGCCGACGGGGGCAATGCCGGGCCGTCTGCTTCGCGGCGCACGGCCGCGGCCGCGCGCCTGATCGACGCGCCTGCGCGCGCTGCTCGGCGAGACACGCCTCGCTGGCCGGGACCGGCCCGCTGCGCGCCGTCCGAGGTCGACGCCGACCGGCAGCGAGCCGGCGTCGTGCTCGCGAGGCGGGGAATGGGAGCCACTTTCGGGCTCGGCGGGGCACCCATGCAATATGGGTCGTTTATCCCATGAACGCTGATTCAACCTGCCGGGGTTCCCTGCGGGCCTGGTCGGTGGCATCCTGGAACGCATCGGGATGCCCGTTGGGAAAAATGCCATCCGAAGATCGATAATGGTCGAATTTTACCAACTAGACTACGATTCCGTCCGATCGGTCGGAAGGCGCGGCCGGGCCGGTGCGCCAGGCCGATGTCTTGCCCGCCCGGGCGCATCCGAGGAATGGGGATGACGGTGCGGGTCGAGATGATCGCGATCGGTCCTGTCGGAAGGTGAACCGGACGTGTCCGATTCCAGCACGCAAGCCCTCGAACGCGCCGTCGTCGCCCTGCTGCGACCGCTCGTGAGGCTCGTCCTGAATCGGGGCATGGCCTACGGGCAGTTCGCCGAGCTCCTGAAGCGGGCTTATGTGGAGGCGGCCGAGGAGGACTTCACGGTCCCGGGGCGCAAGCTGACGATCTCTCGCGTCGCCGTGCTGACGGGCCTGACCCGCAAGGAGGCCAGTCGGCTGATGCAGGAGGAGCCGTCCGTCAGCGAGTCGCAGGCGCGGCGGCGGGTCAACCGTGCGGCGCGGGTGGTCTCCGCGTGGGCGGTCGACCCGGCCTTTCAGGACGCGGCGGGCAACCCGCTCGAGCTGCCCTTCGACGATTCGGAGGGCCATGCGGGAGCGAAGGCGCCGGGGGCAAGGGCGGGTGGCCATTCGGGCGGGGACGGTCCGAGCTTCGCGCGACTCGTCGCCCTGCACGGTGCGGACGTGCCGCCGCGGGCGGTGCTCGACGAACTCATGCGTGTGGGCGCCGTCGCCCGGCGCGAAGACGGCCGGATCCATCTCGTCGAGCGCGCGTACATCCCGGCCGGCGACGAAGCGGCCAAGCTCGACATCCTCGGGACGGACGTGGCGGATCTGATCGCTTCGATCGAACACAACCTCGAGCCCGATGCCGCCGAGCGCTTCTTCCAGCGCAAGGTCGCCTACGACAATCTGCCCGCCGACTACCTGCCCGCGCTCCGGGCACTGCTCGCCGACCGGGGCCAGCAGCTGCTCGAGACGCTCAACGACGACATGGCGAGACACGATCGCGATCTCGGCGCGGTGACGAGCGATGCGCCGCGCCGGCGGGCGATGGTCGGAATCTATTATTTCGAGGACGAGGTCGAAGATGAAAGTTAGTCGAGTCGTAGGCGAAGTAACCGCTCGGGCGGAGGCGGGGGACCGCGCATTCCGGCGAGATGGGCCCTGCGGCTCGCGCGGGCGATCGGCGTCGCTCGGGATCGGGCTCGGCCTGCTCGCTGTCGCGGCGTTCGGACTCGCCTGCGCGGCGTCGGACAGCGGCGGGATGAGCGGAACCGGCATCAGCCAGGGACCGATCAACTCGTTCGGCAGCATCTTCGTGAATGGCGTCGAGTGGGACCTCGGGAGCGCGTCGATCGAGATCGACGGGGCGCCGGGAAACGAAGCCGACCTCCGCGTCGGAATGATCGTCCGCGTCGAGGGCGATCGCTCGGAGGACCGGACATCGGGGAGCGCGCGCCGCGTCGAGTTCGACGACGCCATCGAGGGCCCGATCGAAGCGGCGCCGGTCGAGACGACGCCGGGGATCGAGAAGACCTTCACCATTCTCGGGACGACGGTCTTCGCCCACGTCGATCAGACCCGATTCGCCGACGGAGCGTCCTTCGCAGGGCTCGCCGAGGACGACGTCGTCGAGGTCAGCGGGTTGGTCGACACGGCGGGCGCCATCCGCGCGACCCGGATCGAGCTCGTGGGGACCGCGCCCGGGGTCGACCGGGTCGAGCTCCGCGGATTGGTCGCGAATCTCTCGAAGAACGTCGACGGCAGCGGACTCTTCGACCTCGGCCCCATAACGATCCACTACGAGGCTTCGACGACCTTCGACGATCTCTCGCGAGCATCCCTCGCAGAGGGCGACCTCGTGGAGGTGGAGGGCAGGCTTCGCCCGACGGGCGAGGAGGTCGACGCGACGCGGATCGAGCGCGAGTCCCCGGGGCTCGGCTCGGACGACAGCGACGACGTCGATCTGGAAGGCATCGTCGTACTCTGCGCGGAATCTCCGGACTACTGCGTGAGCGGCGTTCCCGTCGACGACTCCGGCGCCACCTTCGACCCTCCGGGCTTCGTGCCGATGCCGGGGGACCGGGTCGAAATCGAGGGGCGGCTGGTGGCGGGCGTGCTGATCGCGGCCGAAGTCGAATCCGAGAACGAGGAAGACAACCCGCGCAACGTCCGCATCGACGCCGCCGTGACGAGCGTCGACCCGACCGCCCGGACGCTCGTCATCCTGGGTGTCACGATCAGCGCCGACGGCGACACGATCCTCGAGGACGACAGCGACGAAGAAGACGAAAATCTCGCCTTCTCGGGGCTGCGCGTCGGCGACTACCTCGAGATCCTGGCGGTCTCGACCGGCGCCAGCTCGGCTCGCGCGATCGAGATCGAGCGCGAAGACGGCGAAGCCGGCGACGACGACGTTCGCCTCGAGGGGCCGGTGACGGCGATCGATCCGGAGCTTCCGGCCCTCGAGATCCTCGGCCAGTCGATTCCGCTCGATGGCGCGACGGTCTACCGCGACGCTCTCGGCCAGACCCGGACCGAGGAAGAGTTCTTCCGCAATCCCGGCGATGTCCAGCTCGGTGACATCGTTCGTGCCAAGGACGAGGATGCGGCGGATCTCTCGGTGCTCGGCGAAGCGGACGAGGTCGAGATCGAGGGCGACGACGACGACGACGACGACGACGATGACGATGACGACGACGATGGCTGAGGAGCA
>CAZFKD010000528.1:0-3201 GCA_964519695.1 uncultured Spirochaetaceae bacterium | reverse complement strand
GGGCACTTGGGGTGGGGTGGGCGCGCTCGATGGCACGCTCGGCTTCGTCGCTCGCTCGCTAGGACGATAGGCGAGGGGTTTCGATCAGCTCGAGACAGGTGCCGTCGGGGTCGCGGAAGAAGACGGCGTTCAGGCCGCCTTCGATCGGGACGTCGGGGCCCATGTCGAGATGGCAGGGGCCGGAGTGGGGGACGCCGAGGCGGTCGAGCTCGGCGCAGCTGGCTTTGGCGTCGTCGACCATGAAGGCCATCCGGAAGAGGCCGAGGTGGTTCGCTTCGGCGAGCGGTCGGCCGATCGGCTTCGGCTGCTGCCATTCGAGCAGATCGATCAGGAACGGGTGGGGCTTGCCGCCGATGCAGAGAAAATCCGCGCGGTAGCGGCAATCGCCCGCGAAGCCGAAGCCCGAGCCGTCGGCGGGCGGCGGCTCGGCGCGATCCGCGATCGGCGCGACGCCGAGCACGCGCTGGTACCAATCCGAGCTGCGATCGAGATCCGCGCAGTTGATGTTGATGTGCGAGAGGCGCGTGCCGCTCGGCGGTTCCGCGCCGTTGGCGAGCTCGATGAACTCGACGCAGGTTCCGTCCGGATCCGAGCAGAGGAAGAAGCGGACGGTCTGTCCGGGCAGCACCGGCACGGAGACCGGCGCGCTGCGCAGGGGCACGCCCGCGGCGGCGAGCCGCGCGTACAGCGCGTCGAGGTCGGGATGCCCGAGGCAGAGGCGCATGAAGCCGAGATGGTTCGCCTCGGGATGGGGCCTTCCGATCGGCTTCGGCGTCTGCCATTCGAGCAGGTCGATCGCGGGCGCGAGCGGGCCGGTCCCGTCCTGCATCATGTACGCATCCCAGACGACGCGGCCCGGCAGGCCGAATCCCGCGCCTTCCTGCGGCAGCGGGCGGGTATGCGTCGCCGCCTCGAGCCCGACGAGATCGCGATAGAAATGCAGTGAGCGCTGCAGATTCGAGCAGTTGACGTTGACGTGGGCGACGCGGGTCGGGTCGAGGGCCATCGATCTTCCTTTCGATCTCGCCGGACGATCGCCGGACTACTGGTTTCGTCCGCGCTCCATCACGCCGGCGCGGCGCTTTCCGATCTCGGCGCTGTCGATCTGCTTCGCCGACTCGGTGCCGACGCGCAGCTCCCATTCCATCGCGTCGGCGAAGTGCATCGAATAGCCGGTATCGATCATCTGCTTGACCTGCTCCATCACGCCGGGGACACAGCTCGCCATGTCGCGCGCGAGGGCCTTCGCCTCGTCGAGCAGCCGCTCGGGCTCGCAGACGCGATTGACGAGGCCCCAGTCGTAGGCGCGCTCGGCCGTCAGCGCATTGCCCGAGAGCGAGACCTCCTTCGCCCGGTTGATCCCGATCAGGCGCGGCAGCCGCTGCGAGAGCCCCCAGCCGGGCACGATGCCGACCCGTGCATGCGTATCGAGGAATTTCGCGCCGCGCGCGGCGAAGATGACGTCGCAGGCGAGGGCGAGCTCGAAGCCCGCTGTCGCCGCGGCGCCGTTGACGGCGGCGATCACCGGGCCGCGGAAGCCCTCGATGCCGTGACGCATCTCGTCCTGACCCTGCACGGAGAGATCGAAGCCGGTGACCCCGTCGCCGCCGCCGCCGATCTCCTTCAGGTCCATGCCGGCGCAGAAGGCGCGCCCGGCACCGGTCACGATCACGACGCGGATCTCCGCGTCGGCCTCGAGCTCCGCGAAAGCGGCGCCGATCGCGAGCCGCAGCGGCGCGTTCAGGGCGTTCATCTGGTCGGGACGGTTCAGCGTCACGACCGCGATCGGCGCCTCGCGTTCGATCTTCAGGACGGGCTCGTTCGACATCTCGCATTCCTCGCAGGCTGCTTGCCGGATCGGGTCGGACCCGCCCGCTCGGCCGTCGCCGGGCGCGACGGCGCGGGCTCAGGCATCGTGGGCGTTCACACCGATGCCGCCGTCGACGAGCAGGACGTCGCCCGTGACGAAAGACGCTCGGTCCGAGCAGAGATAGGCGACGGCGTCGGCGATCTCGTGGGGCTTGCCGAGGCGGCGCATGGCGTGGACGGCGAGGGTGCTCTCGCGAATCTCGGGGTTGTTCTCGAAATAGCTCGCGATCCCGGGCGTCTCGATGCCGCCGGGCGCGACGGAGTTGACGCGGATCCCGCGCGTCGCGTACTCCGCCGCGACCGTCTTCGTCAGGGCGATGACGCCGCCCTTGGCCGCGGCGTAGGCCGCCTGCCGGACCTGGCCCTTGATGCCGGACTGCGATGAGATGTTGACGATCGCTCCGCCGCCGCTCCTCAGCATCGCCGGGATCTCGTATTTGAGACAGAGCCAGACACCCGTCAGCGTCACCGCCAGGCAGCGATCCCAGCGCGCGCGATCGAGCTCCGTCGTCGGATGGAAGCCCGCCCCGAGCGCGGCGTTGTTCGAAGCGCAATCGAGTCGCCCGAAGCTCGCCTCGATCTCGCCGATCATCCGCTCGACGCTCGGCTCGTCGGAGATGTCCGCGACGAAGGCCTCGGCCTCGAAGCCCTCCGCGCGGACCAGGGCCACGGTCTCGAGCGCCCCTTCGCGATTCCAGTCGACGACGGCGACGCGCGCGCCCTCGCGCGCGAAGACGAGCGCGGTCGCGCGTCCGATGCCGCGGCCGGCGCCGGTCACGAGACCGACCTTGCCCTCGAGCATTCGGGTCAAGAAGCCGCCGCTCCCGTTCCTTTCGCGGGATCGCGCCCGGCCTCCTGACCGGAAGAGCGGCCCGGCTTCGGCGGCGGCCAGCCGGGAACGAGGCGGTGCTCCTTCGCGTGGCGCGGGGCGTGGAAGGTCTCGCCGCTGCGCTTGCGGCCCTCTTCGGTCGTGAGGATCCAGACGAGGGTCGCTGCGGGCACCTCGGGCGGCGCGCCATGGGCCAGATGCAGCTGATGGATCGGGTTGTCCTTTCCGAGCATCGCCATCTGCGCCTCGGTCGGGACGTAGCCGGGATCGATGTTGTAGGCGCGGATGCCGTCTGCGTTGTGCTCGACGTGGAGGAAGCCGGCCATGCGATGGAAGGCGCTCTTCGACGCGCCGTACGCGAAGCCCCAGCCGCCCTCGCCCGTCTTGTTGGGCGGATCGTATTGACCGGCATTCGACGTCATGTTGACGATCGTGCCGCTCCCCCGCTCGAGCATGTGGGCGAGCACCCGGCGGGTCAGATGGAACTGCGCGAACAGGTTGCC
>CAZFKD010000527.1:2477-3202 GCA_964519695.1 uncultured Spirochaetaceae bacterium | reverse complement strand
GGCGATTCGCGCCGCAGAGCGGCTCGGTGAGACCCGCGACGTCGACCCAGGTCGCGGCCCCTTCCGGATACAGCTCCGCGGCCGAAGGCGCGAAGACGACGTCGACGCCGGCGGCCCGACACGCATCGAGGTCGCGCTCGAGCGTGCGCGGATAGCCGTCGAAATCCCGACGGTCGTTGAACTGCGTCGGGTTCACGAAGATCGACACGACGACCCGCTCGGCGTGTTGGCGGGCGATGCCGACGAGCGCCGTATGGCCGCGGTGGAGCGCGCCCATCGTCGGGACGAGGGCAACGCGGCGGCCGGCGCCGCGCTCGGCGTCGGACCAGGCCTGCAGCTCGCTCTTCTTCGTGAGGATGGGGGTGAGGACTTGCATCGTTTCGACTCGCGCTCTCGCGGGGCGGGGACGTCGACCGCCTAGCGGTAGACGTGCGCCTCGGCCGGGAACTTGCGGTTCACGACTTCATCGATGTACGTCCGAGCCGCCTTCGAGGTCTCGGCGCCGAGGCTCGCGTACTGCTTCACGAACGAGGGCGTCGCGTCGTTCAGCCCGAGCAGATCGTGCATCACGAGCACCTGCGCGTCGCAGTGGACGCCGGCGCCGATGCCGATCGTCGGGATCGTGAGGCGCTCGCTGATCTCGCGGCGCGGGTGGCGGCGCTGCAGACGGATCGCGAACAGGCGGCGGCGCGCATCGACGCGCTGCAGGCGGCCCTGGCCGAGAG
>CAZFKD010000527.1:0-2467 GCA_964519695.1 uncultured Spirochaetaceae bacterium | reverse complement strand
GGGGAATGCCCTCGAGCACGATGGCGAAGGCGCCGGCCGCCTCGACGGCGAGTGCATCTTCGAGGACGCGCGCACGCCCCTCGTCGCCGCGCCCCTGGACGCGGTAGCCGCCCATCGGATGGACGGATTGCGGCGTCAGCCCGACATGGCCCATGACCGGAACCTGTGCGGCGACGATCCGCCGGATCGACTCGGCGACGAGGGCGCCGCCCTCGAGCTTGACCGCCTGGGCGCCGCCTTCCTTGACCAGCCGGATCGCGCTGCGCACCGCGTCCTCGGGGCCGACCTGATAGGAGCCGAAGGGCATGTCGGCGACCACCATCGCGCGCCGCACGCCGCGGACGACGAGACGCGTGTGGTAGACGACGTCGTCGAGGGTGACGGGCAGGGTCGTGTCGTGGCCCTGCACGACGTTGCCGAGCGAATCGCCGACGAGCAGGACGTCGATGCCCGCCTCGTCGAAGAGCCGCGCGAAGGTGAAGTCGTAGGCGGTCAGGACGGTGAACGGGATGCCCTTGCGCTTGCGGCTGGCCAGCGAGCGGAGGGTGACCCGGTGTTCACGAGACGCGGAGGCAGTGGTCACGGTCGACATGGGGGGATGTCTCCTGTGGCGCGCGGAGACCGGTGCTCGAAGTCGCTTGCCGCGGCCTCTCGGCGGATCGGCAAGGGCCGTCTGGAATCGGGAGGGCGCTCGGAGCTCGTCCGCGGAGGGCGGGTCGGCCGGGAGCGAGGTCGGCGCACCGACGTCTCGATCCGTTCGAAGCTTCTCTTCGTCTTCTCCCGAGCGATTCCGTTCGGGTCGGGGGGCCGCACGCGAGGCGTGCCGCGTTCCGACGATCAGGGAATGGCGCGAGGAGGAAGCGAGAAGGGGAAGCTTGCGTCGTGCCTGCCCGTCATCCGGCTGATCTCTTCGATTCTCTTCGATCCATATCCCGCTTGCGGATCGTCTCAGTCCCGGACTCCGGGATCCAAGCGTCGTTCGTCGGGGAATCGCAGAGAACTCAGATTTCTCTGAGGATGACTCTGAGGAACGCTCTTCCTGTTCCGGACCTCTCTCGGCGACGGTCGATGACTGTCGATCACGAACGGCGATGAGAGAGCGAACCCGGTGGGTTTTCAGATGGAGCCCGCGACTTGCGGTGCCCTTCGGACGCCATCGATTCTAGTTTCAACGATTTCGGGGGTCAACGACATTCTTGCGACCCGCCTCGGCGCCGGTCGCGCCCGCGCAAGCGGCGATGAAGGCGCGCAGGGCCGGCGGCACGAAGCGTTCCTCGAGGAAGTCTGCGCGGAAGCGGCCCAGCGCCTGCGCGAGCGCTGCCGCCTGATGGGCCGGCGGATCGTCGGGAACGATCAGGACCCAGACCCGGCTTCCGAGCCGGCCGAACGCGCTCTGCCGCGGCGCGCCCTCCTCCGCCGCGGCGTGGGCCGAGAGGATGCGGACCTCGAGCCCTGCGGCATGGGCGAGCTCGAGCAGCGCCGCGACCCGATCTTCGTCGCGCATGCCGCGTTCAGGCATGGTCGCTGCCCTCCGCTTCGACGGCCCCTTGGGCGGGCCGTCCGGCGCGAGCATCCGCTTCCGGCGCCGTCCCCGGCGATGCGACCTCGAAAGCGCGCGCCAGGGCGAGCCAGGCCTCGGGCTCGATCCGCTCGGGCCGCAGCCGCGGATCGATGCCCGCGGTGCGCAGCACCGCCTCGAGGGCCGCGCGCTGATCGTCCTTGCCGAGCGCCGCAAAGCGGCGTTCGGCGATGCGCGCGAGCCCGTTCGTCACGACCTTTCGCCGCTGCCCGAACGCCGCCCGCGCGAGCGTCTCGACCCGCTCGAGCTCGCCCTCTGCGAGCGGCCCCGCCACCCTCGGCCAGATGCGCACGAACGTCGATTCCACCTTCGGCTGCGGAAAGAACCGCTCGGGACCGAGCCGCGCGATCGGCTCGACGTCCGCGGCGAGGCGATGGAGGACGGCGAGCGAGCCGTAATCCTTCTCGCCGGTCGCAGCCGCAAGGCGCGCGGCGACCTCGCTCTGGATCATGACCGACCAGTCCGCGAGCGCGGCGCGATGATCGAGAAAGACGCGCAGGAGCGGCGTCGCGACCGAGTACGGCAGGTTCGCGATGACGCGGACAGGGCGGCCCGCCTCTGCCAGCCAGCCGCCCCAGTCGATCCGGCGCGCATCGGCATGGACGAGCTCGACGTTCTCCGGCAGCAGCCCTTCAGCCTCGAGTACGCGCACGAGTCCCGAGTCGATCTCGACCGTCCGCACCCGCGCGGCGCGCGCCGCGAGCGCCCGCGAGAGGACGCCGAGCCCCGTCCCGACCTCGATCACGAAATCCCCCGCCGACGCGCCCGCGCGCCGCGCGAGCTCGTCCGCGAAGTCGACGTCGACGAGGAAGTTCTGGCCGAGATCCCGCGAGAGATGCAGGCCGTGCGCCGCGAGCAGCTCGCGCAGGCGGGTCGCGTTCACGCGCC
>CAZFKD010000526.1:0-3202 GCA_964519695.1 uncultured Spirochaetaceae bacterium | reverse complement strand
GGGCCCATTCGCGGGCCATCGTCTTCGTGAAGTTGATGAGGGCCGCCTTCAATCCGGTGTAGGTCCCGACGCCGGCGCCGCCCGCATAGGCGCCGACGGTCGCGACGTTGAGGATCCGTCCGCCCGGTCCCTGCGTCTGCATCTGCTTCGCGACGAGCGCGGCCAGCCGGACGGGGCCCTTCAGGTTGACCTGGTAGAGCTTGTCGAAGTATTCGCTGGTCAGGTCCATGACGGCGACGGGCGCCGGATGGATGCCGGCGTTGTTGACGAGGACGTCGATGCGGCCGAAGCGATCGACCGTGCGTTCGACCAGGCGCGGGAGCGCGTCCCAATCCCCCATATGGCAGGCCTGCGCGAGCGCCGGGCAGCCCGTCTCCGCTTCGATCGCGGCGGCGGCTTCTTCGCAGCGCCCTTGATCGCGGCTCGCGACGACGACGGATGCGCCGGCGCGCGCGAGGCCGAAGGCGATCGAGCGGCCGAGGCCCTTGGTCGCGCCGGTCACGATCGCGACCTGGCCGGAGAGATCGAAGAGCTGTTCGAGCGACGGATGCATGGGGCGGATCCTCGGGTCGGGGGCTCCCGGTCCGCGCGCGGCGGATCGGAGAGCTCGGGTTTTCGGGCGATGCGCTGGGGTCGGGGTGCTCAGAGCGTATTGAAGCCGGCGATGAACTTGCCCGCGGTCGCGCCGCCGTCGACGGGGAGATCGACGCCCGTGATCGACGACGCGGCATCCGAGGCCAGGAAGAGCACTGCTTCTGCGATGGCTGCGAAGGGCGCCGCTCCGGGGATTCCGCGATTCTCGTTGTAGGCGGCGGTCTGATCGGCGAAGCCCGCCAGCTTCGGGAGCCAGGGCCCGTACATCTCGAAGTTGCCCCCGGCCGGACAGACGCTGTTGGCGCGGATACCGCTGCGCCCGAGCTCGAGGGCGGCCGACTTCGCGAGGCCACGGACGGCGAATTTGGAGGCGGAGTAGGCCGTGACGCCGTTCATCCCGACGAGGCCGTCGATCGAGCTCACGTAGACGATCGAGCCCTTTTGCCGCGCCTTCATGGTAGGCACGACGGCGCGGGTCCCGAGGTACGGGCCGACGGCGTTGACGTCGATCACGCGGCGGAAGGTCTCGGCGCTCGTGTTCTCGATCGTGCCGAGATGGAGGATCGCGGCATTGTGGACCAGGACGTCGATCCGGCCCTCCGCCGCGAGCGTCTCGTCGACGACGTGCTGCCAATCCGCTTCGCGGGTCACGTCGAGATGCGCATAGCGTGCGTTCGGCCCGAGCTTCGCGGCCGCCTTTGCGCCCTGTTCGTCGAGGACGTCGGTCAGCACGACGCGCGCGCCCTCGCGCACGAGGGTCGCTGCGATGGCCTCGCCGACACCGCGGGCGGCGCCGGTGACGATCGCGATCCGGTTCTCGAGGGCGCCCATCATCGTCTCCATTGCCTTCTCAGGCGGATCAGTCGTCGAGGTTCGGGGCCCAGGCCGAGCCGTTGATGTGCGAGCCGCCGTCGACGAAGAGCGTATTGCCCGTCAGGTAGCGCGAGCCCTCGCTCGCGAGGAAGAGGGCGACGGGCGAGATGTCTTCGTAGCAGTCGCCGATCCGGCCCATCGGGTTGCTGCCGTCGGCGGCGGCGACGAGCTCGGGATGGGCGCTCATCGTCGCCTTGAACGAGGCCGACTTGGCGGCGGGGCAGATGACGTTGGCGGTGATCCCGAGCGGGGCCCACTCGCGGGCGGCGGTGCGCGTCGCGGCGCGCAGCGCCTCCTTGCTCGTGTTGTACTCGGCGGTGCCCATGTGCGCGTTCACGCCGTTCAGCGAGCAGATGTTCACGATCCGGCCATAGCGCTTCGCCTTCATGATCGGATGCGCGGCCATCATCGCCCAGAACGGGCCGAGAAAGCCCATGTCGAGGCCATGCGCCATCAGCTCGGGCGTCTTCTTCTCGATGCGGCCGATGCGGCCCCCGCCCCAGGCGTTGTTGACGAGGATGTCGAGCGTGCCCCACTGAGCGATCGCCGCCTTCACCATCGCCTCGACGCTCGCCTTCTTCGAGGCGTCGGTCTCGACGAAGCAGGCGTTCTTGCCGAGGGCCGCGGCCGTAGCGCGCCCGTTCTCGACGTTCAGCTCCGCGACGACGACGCGTGCGCCCTCCTCGATGAAACGCTGGGCGATGGCCTGGCCGATGCCGAGCCCGGCGCCGGTGACGATGGCGACGCGGCCTTCGAGCTGTCCCATGAGCGAGTCCTCCAATCGAGATCGGAATTCGAACGAGCGAGCGAGCGAACGGGCAAGAAAGCGAACGAACGCGCGGAGCGTCGAGAGCGGAGGGTGCCGCGCCCGGCTCCGATCGGCGTGCCTAACGAACGTGGACGGGGAGCGCCGTGATCTCCCGCAGGAAGAGGTTGCGCGGATCCCAGCGGATGCCCGCCGCGTCGACGGTCGCGGTCGTCGGCAGATGGTCGAGCAGGAAGCTCACGAGGGTACCGACCTGCAGACGGGCCAGATGGACCCCGAGGCAATAGCCCGAGCCGAAGCCGAAGTTGAGGCTGCCGCGCAGATCGCGATGGACGTCGAAGCGCGCCGGATCCGGGAAGGCGCGCGGATCCCAGCCCGCGCCCATGATCGAGAGCAGCACGATCGTGCCGCGCGGGATCGTCTGATCCTCCCAGGCGACGTCCTCGACGGCGACGCGGACGAGGAATTTCGTCGGGCTGTCGTAGCGCAGCAGCTCCATCACGGCGTTCTTGACGTCGCCCCGGTTCGCCTTCAGCGCCTCGAACTCCGCCGGATGCGCCAGGAGCGTCCGCGCGGCGAGGGAGGTCGTGAGGCGCGTGGTATCGGTGCCCGCCGCGACGAGGATGGCGACGGCGCGCACGACGTCCTCGGTCGTGACGTCGCCCATGCCGGCTGCCATCTCGAGGGTCTGGGTCACCATGTCGGTCTGCGGATCCCGGCGCCGGCTCTCCACCGTCCGCGACAGCACCTCGAACATCTGGTTCGCGGCGACCTCCGCCTCGTCGCGCGCGCTCTCGTCCGCGAGCGGATTGATCCCGCGGAAGTAGGCGGGCGCCGCACGCAGGAAGAGCTCCGCGTCCGCGCTCGCCTCGTCGAGCCCGAGCAGGCGCGAGATGATGAGCAGCGGAACCGATTGCACGAGCGTCACCATGTCGAGCTCGCGCTCCCATTGCAGCGGCGCGCAGAGCT
>CAZFKD010000525.1:0-3202 GCA_964519695.1 uncultured Spirochaetaceae bacterium | reverse complement strand
CCCGATAGATCGTGGCGCGCGAGGTCGCCTCGAGGTTGGTTCGGATCCACCTTGTCGCAACCGACTCCGAGAACCGGGGGCATGTGGCAGGACTGACAGGTGAAGAAGCGCGGGGTACCGTCCTCGAAGTCAGTCGAGGAATTGCCGCTCGCCGTCCAGGCGGCTTCGTAGGTCGCGAGGATGGAGCCCTGCTTCAGCTCGCTCGGCAGGCTCGTCGAGCGGGTCGGGTCGGCCTCCGAGACGCGGGTCGTCGAGAGCGGGCTCGCGACGTGCTCGCTGTAGGTTCGCTCGACGACCCCGTAGCGGTGCGGCGGATTCCTGAATGCGGCCTTGGTCGCGAGCGGTCCGTCGAGCGCGCCGTCGGCGACGACGGGATCGGCGCCGGGAAGCGCGCCGCGTCCGGGTGCAACGTTGCCGACCACTGGATTCGAGACGTCATGGCAGGTCCCGCACATCGCGGAGGAGCGATAGTAGGTCGACTGTCGCCACTGATGACGAGCGTCGGCGTCGGCGTAGGGACCGAGTTTCTCGTTGCCGTCGTAGATCGAGTACTGCGCGCTGCCGTAATGGCCCTCGCCATTGGTCGCCGCGACGAAGCCCGGGAGCTGTACACCGATCGGCTGCGGCGCCTGGGCGACGGGATCGGCCAGGCGATGACACAGATCGCACTCGACCCCGTCGCTGTCGCTCGAAGGCGAGAGACCCGAGCCATCGGTCGGAGTCGAGCGCCCCGAAAGCCAGCCGGCCGGGGTATGGCAGCGCAGGCAGAGATCACCCGACCCGTCGAAGTCCTGCTCGGCGATCGCCAGCGTCGCCCAGAAGATCGGGTCCGACGCGGCATGGGCCATCATGCTGCCGTTCCAGAGAAAGGCCGGCTCGGCCGCGGGGCTGTATCCGCCGTGGCAGTTGTCGCAGCGGTTCGCCGTCTGGAGATTGCCGACCTCTCCGGGCTGGGTACCCGGCATCTGGACGGTGGGCGGTACGACGTTCGCGGCCAAGGCACCCGACGCCATGCCGAGCACGATCCCTCCGCCGACCAGCACCAGCAAGATCCGACTCGACGATCGCTTCCGCATGACGGCTGGCCCTCCTCGAGCTGGTCGCCCCCAAAGCCCGAACCTCGACGTCGTCTTTGCAACGGGCATGCCTTGGCCGCGACGCGTCTCGTGCGCGCGCGTGGGCGCACGAGGCGGCTCCCTCTCGGATCACTTTCGCCGACGATGCGGATTTGTGTCTCATTGTTGAGGTACTAGGCCACAGGGCGTGGATTCCATCCGGTGGCGCGCCCGACCCGCGTCGGAAAGGGTCTGTTCGCCCGTTCCCGAGCGAGCGGGAGTCGTTCAGCCTGGACAAGAGCAAGCCCGTCCCGCTACCCATCGGACGAAGCCGATGCCGGGGGGGCGATGACCGAGACGCCGATCCTGATCCTGGGCGCCGGCAATATCGGCGCGTCGATCGCGAAGCTGCTCGCCGATGCCGGGGATTTCCGGATCACCGTCGGCGACCGGAGCGAGGATGCCCTCGCGAGGGCCCGCCTCCCGTCCGGGGTGGATGCGCGGCGCATCGACGCGGGCGACGAACGGCAGGTCCGGGACGCTCTCGACGGTCGACAGGTCGTGATGTCGGCCTGCTCGTTCGACGTGAACACAGGCATCGCGGAGGCCGCGCTCGAGGCGGGGATCTCCTACTTCGACTTGACCGAGGACGTCGAAACGACGCGGCGGATCCGTGCCCTCGCCGAACGGGCGCGTCCGGGCCAGGTCTTC
Organism: uncultured Spirochaetaceae bacterium; assembly: GCA_964519695.1. Taxonomy (GTDB): domain Bacteria; phylum Myxococcota_A; class UBA9160; order UBA9160; family UBA4427; genus UBA4427. The sequence goes on along the minus strand of CAZFKD010000525.1, from coordinate 1,436 downwards.
ATGCCCCAATGCGGACTCGCGCCCGGCTTCATCGGCGTGCTCGCACGTGCGATGAGCCGGCGCTTCGATCGCCTCGACAAGATCAAGATGCGCGTCGGCGCCCTGCCGCGCTTCCCGCACAATCACGTGAAATACAACCTGACCTGGTCGACCGAGGGCGTGATCAACGAGTACTGCAACCCCTGCGACGCGATCCACCGCGGCGAGCGCATCGAAGTTTTGGCGCTCGAGGGTCTCGAACGTTTCACCCTCGACGGCCTCGAGTACGAGGCCTTCAATACCTCGGGCGGCCTCGGGACCCTCTGCGACACGCTCGCCGGCGGGGTCGACGAGCTCAACTACAAGACCGTCCGCTATCCCGGCCATCGCGATCTGATGGACTTCCTGATCAACGGCCTGAAGCTGGGCCACAGCCCCCTTCGCCGCGCCCAGCTCTGCGAGATCATGGAATCGGCGCTGCCGATCACGCGCCAGGACGTCGTCCTCGTCTACTGCTCGGTCGAGGGCTGGCAGGATGGGGCCTTCGTCCAGGAGACCGACGCGCGCAAGATCTACCACCAGGAGATCCTGGGCGAGCCCTGGAGCTCCATCCAGCTCACGACCGCGGCGAGCGCCTGCGCGATGCTCGACCTCTTTCGCGAGGGTCGACTTCCGCGCAAGGGCTTCGTTCGGCAGGAGGACGTCGCGCTCGAGGACTTTCTCGCGAATCGCTTCGGTCGCTACTACTCCGACGAAGTCGGTCTCGCGCAGCGGGTGATTCGATGACCGTGGTTGCGTCGCACGCGTCGGGCATCATCGCTGCGGGGGTCGATCGATTCCGCCGTGGCGAGACGTGGCCGGCCGCCATGGTCGACGGTGCTCCTCGCTTCGATGGGGTTCAGGAGCGTGCGCAGCATTCGCCGATCGATCGGGCTCCGCTCGGATTGCAGGGGCTGGCCGGTCCTGCGCTCGTCGCCGAGGCCATCGCGCAAGCCGAGCGGGCGGCGCTCAGCTGGCGGAGCGTGCCCGCGCCGCGCCGCGGCGAGCTCGTCCGGCGGATCGGCGAGCGCGTACGGGCGTGCAAGCGCGAGCTCGGCGCGCTGATCACCCTCGAGGTCGGCAAGATCCAGGGCGAGGCGGAGGGCGAGGTCCAGGAATGGATCGACGTCTGTGACTTCGCCGTCGGGCTCTCGCGCCAGCTGCACGGGCTCACGATCGCCTCCGAGCGCCCGGCCCATCGCATGATGGAGCAGTGGCATCCCCTCGGCGTCGTCGGCGTCGTCACCGCGTGGAACTTCCCGATGGCCGTCTGGGCCTGGAACGCGATGATCGGCCTCGTCTGCGGCAACGCGATCGTCTGGAAGCCTTCGGAGAAGGCGCCGCTCTGCGCGCTGGCGGTCCAGGGGCTCGTCGCCGACGTGATCGCGGAAAGGCCGGACCTGCCGGCAGGGCTCTCG
>CAZFKD010000524.1:0-3209 GCA_964519695.1 uncultured Spirochaetaceae bacterium | reverse complement strand
CGGCCGGATTGTGCCGCCCCTGCAACCCGATGGCGGTGTGCAGGTCGCCGGCTGGCTGCCGCACCGGCCGCTCCCGACCGGGCTCGTGCCGGTCCAGGGGCGACTGCGGAGCTTCGACTGGCGCCATCGCGTGAGCCTCAATGCGCTGCCTTCGCTGCGCCTCGGCGAGGGGGGCCGCTCGTACGTCGTCGTCGCCGATCAGCCGTGGTCGAAGGGCGCGGAGCTCGGTGCGGTCGAGTTCCTCTGGCGGCCCGGCGAGCGCGCCGCCCGGATCGAACGGCAGCTCGAGCTCCGGCTGCGCCGGGGCGGGATCGACCTGCGCGGGGCCGCGGAGATGCTCGGCGACCACGGCAGCGACCGGTCGCCCGCCGTCGTGTCGGCACTGCTCGCCCTCGCGCGCCGGTCCGGTCCGCTCGAGATCGAGGCCGCCGAGATCGCCCGCATCCTCGAGGGCTGGGACGGCGGGACGGCAGCCGCGAGCGCGGGGGCCGCCGCCTATCATCTCGTGCTCGAGCGGATGATCGTCGGGCTCTTGCGCGAGCCCTTCGGTGCCGAGCTCTTCGAGCGTTATGTGAACGCGCCGCACGTGCGCGCGCAGGACACGGTGGAACGACTCGTCCTGCGCGCCGAGGCGCTCCGGCGGCCCGGCGGCTGGACCGACGAAGCGCGGGTCGCCGCGGTGGCGCGCCGGAGCCTGCGCGAGGCGTGGGTCGCGATCAGCCATCGACTCGGACCGGCCCGGGATCGCTGGGAATGGGGCGAGCTGCATCGCCTGCGCTTCGAGCCGTTCGGTCCATTCGGTCCGAAGGCGGACTTCCTCTACAAGGGTCTGCGCAGCGGAGGCAACGCGGCGACGATTTCGCTCGCGCGCCACCGTCCCGGTGTCTCGCTCGAGGTCGAGGCCGCGAGCCTGTATCGCGTAGCGATGGATCTCTCGGCGCACGATCGTGTGTTGTCGTGTCTCGCGCCGGGCCAGAGCGAGCACGCAGGGCATCCCCATTTCGACGACGGCATCGCGCGCTTTCGCGCGGGTCGGGTCGCCCTGTTTCCTACGGATCGTCTCGCGATCGAGGAGGAGAGCAGCGCCCGTCTGGTCCTGGAGCCGTCGCCATGAGCCCGCGAACGCGGCATCCGGAGCCGGTCGCTCATGCCGTCGTCCCGGATTTCCATGTCGCAGTTGCGCGCACAGACCGGCCCGAGCTCCTCTCTGTCCCCGTTCTCGTCGGCGGGGATCCCGCGAAGCGCGGCCGGATCGTCGGCCTGACACCCGATCTGCGACGGCTCGGCATCGCCGAAGGCATGCGGGTCGCCGAGGCGCTGGCGAGGGCGCCGTCGGCGCGCTGGGTGCGCACGGACATGGCCCGCGCCCGGGAGGTGTCGGGTCAGCTGCGCGCGGCCATGCGGCGTGCGATCGGTGCGGTCGAGAGCGCGGGGCTCGCGGGCTTCTATTTTCGCGCGCCGGCCGACGCGGCCGAGGCGCGCGCCCTCGGCGAGCGCCTCGTCGCGCTCGTCGAGACCGAAATCGGTCTGGCGCTCCGCGTCGGTGTCGCACCCGCCCGCTTCGCCGCGGCGCTGGTTGCGGAGGACGTCGGCGCGCGAGGCGTCGCCGTGCTGACGCCGGCGGCGTTCGAGGCCTACCTCCTCGCGCTGGGCGTCGAGCGCCTCCCGGCCGTCGGTCCGAAGACGGCCGCGCGGCTGCTCGAGCTCGGCGTGAAGGACGTCGCGGGATTGCGGGCGCTCGGTTCCGAGCGGCTCGAGCTCCTGCTCGGGAGCGCCGGTCGCGCGCTCTGGCTGCTCGCGAACGCGGAGGATCCGAAGCCGCTGCGCGTGCGCCGCCATCCGACGACGCTGTCGCGCGAGGAGAAGCTGCCCGCCGGCGATCCGGGCGGCTCGGACGGCGTCGTCGCCCGGCTCGCCACGCGACTCGAGCAGGCGCTGCGGCGCGACGGATTGGGGGCGAGCCGGATCGCCCTGCGCCTGACGTCGGCGGATGCCCGGAGCCGGACGCGCAGCCGCGCCCTCTGCCCACCAGCGACGTCTGCGGGCGACGTCGCGGCCGCCGCGCGCGACCTCTTCGCGCTGGCCGATGTCGATCCCGGCTCGCTGCGGCGGGTCGGGATCGTGCTGAAGGGGCTCGAGGTCGCAGGCGCAGAAAGCCGGCAACTCGATCTGTTCTGAACGCCGGCCCGGGCTGGAAGGTCGGCCAGAGGCGGGCGCGCGCGAGGCACGTCTCAAGGCATCCTCGGGCAAAACCGAAACCGCCCCCGTGTGCTCTCCCCCCGAGCACGCGAGGGGACGCCAGCATGGCCGAGCAGCCGTCCACCCATCGCCGGAAATACCTGCGCATCCCGACCGACCAGGTCATCTCCTTCGCAGAGATCGATCGTCCGGATCAGCTCGCGGTGTCGCGTGACGTTTCGACGGGCGGCATCCGCTTCGAGGCCGTCGGCATCGAGGTCCATCTCGGCGATCGGCTCCGGGTCACGTTCAACGTCGGTCGCAGGACGATCGTCGCGACGGGCAAGGTCGTCTGGGCGGTCGACACGGATCCGATCACGCAGGAGGTGGGCATCGCCTTCGAGCAGATCGATCCGGCGGCGCTGCGATGGCTCGAAGAAGCGATCGAGCCCGCCCTCGACGTGCCCGGTCCCTACTGACGCACACGCTCTGCGCTTGACATGCTCTCGGGCCGGATGCGACCGTCCGGCGCATGGCGGATTTCCATCAGACCGGCGTCATCAGCACCCTCCACCGCCTGGGCGAGCCGAACCTGCAGCGGCTCGAGCGCGAGCTGCTCGAATACAGTCCGCAGCGTCCGATCGCCCTCGTGCTGCCTTCGCTCTACTCCGAGATCCAGGGACCGGCGCTTGCGCGCATCGTCGACCAGCTCTCGCAGGTGCCGTACCTCGCGCAGTGCGTGGTCAGCCTCTCCGGTGCCGCCGATGAAGCGGAGTTCCGGGAAATGAGTGAACTGTTCGCGCGGGTCCGCTGCCGCGACGGCGCGCCGGCGACGGTGATCTGGAACCAGGGACCCCGGGTCGATGCGTTGATCGAGCGCCTCGAACGCGAGGGATTGACTCCGGGGGCCGACGGCAAGGGACGCGCCAACTGGATCGCCTTCGGCTACGTCCTCGCGACCCAGCGCGCGCGCGTCGTCGCGACCCACGACTGCTACATCCTCGACTATCGCCGCGATCTGCTCGCGCGGC
>CAZFKD010000523.1:0-3222 GCA_964519695.1 uncultured Spirochaetaceae bacterium | reverse complement strand
CGTCATCTGCGTCTACGTCGCGATCGGGCAGAAGCAGTCGACGGTCGCGCAGGTCACGGAGAAGCTGAAGCAGTACGGCGCGATGGACTACACCATCATCGTCGCCGCGACCGCCGCCGACCCCGCTCCGCTCCAGTACATCGCGCCCTACTCGGGCTGCACGATGGCCGAGCATTTCGGACACAACGGCAAGCACGTCCTGATCGTCTACGACGATCTCTCGAAGCAGGCCGTCGCCTATCGCCAGCTCTCGCTCCTGCTGCGAAGGCCGCCGGGCCGCGAGGCGTATCCCGGCGACGTCTTCTACGTCCACTCGCGGCTGCTCGAGCGCGCCTGCAAGCTCTCCGACGAGCTCGGCGGCGGCTCGATCACGGCGCTCCCGATCATCGAGACCCAGGCCGGCGACGTCTCGGCCTACATCCCGACCAACGTCATCTCCATCACGGACGGGCAGATCTTCCTCGAGACGGATCTGTTCAACTCGGGCGTTCGGCCCGCGATCAACGTGGGTCTCTCGGTCTCCCGCGTCGGCGGCGCGGCCCAGACGAAGGCGACCAAGGCCGTCGCCGGTCAGCTCAAGCTGAACCTCGCGCAGTACCGCGAGATGGCGGCCTTCGCCCAGTTCGGCTCCGATCTCGACAAGGCGACCCAGGAGCAGCTCGCGAACGGCGAGCGGCAGACGGAGATCCTGAAGCAGGGCCAGTATTCGCCGCTGCAGATGGAGGAGCAGGTCGTATCGATCTTCGCTTCGACGCCGCCGCCGGGACGCGAGTCCTGGATCCGCCAGCTCGAGCTGACCGACATCCAGCGCTACGAGCGCGAGCTGCTGGGCTGGATGCGCTCGTCGAAGAAGGAGATCCTCGAGACGATCCGCAGCACGGGCAAGTTCGAGGACGAGACGAAGAAGAAGCTGATCGCGGCGCTCGACGAGTTCGCGAAGATCTTTCAACCGACGGCCGCCGCCGGCGCGAAGGCCAACGAGGCGGCATAAGTGTCTCGTCCCAGGAATACGACTGCATTCGAGGACGCCGACGGGACGCCCGCGTTGCGCTCCCTCGCCGTAGCGACGGCTACGCCTCGGTCGCGCGCCTTGCGAGCGTCCCGTCGGCGCCCTCTCGGTGCATTCCGGGATCTGAAGATTTCCGACGCCCTTCGACGTCGCATTCCTGGGACGGGACACTAGGTGGCGAATCTCCGAGACATCAAGCGTCGCATCACGACGGTCAAGTCGACGCAGAAGATCACGTCCGCCATGAAGATGGTGGCCGCGGCGAAGCTGCGCCGGGCCCAGGACGCGATCGCCAACGCGCGACCCTATGCGTCGCGCATGCGTGCGACCCTCGAGGAGGTTTCGAAGACCAGCCTCGACGAGACGCATCCGCTGCTCGCCGTTCATCCGGAACGGCGGCACCTCGAGCTCGTCGTGATCACCTCGGACCGCGGCCTCGCGGGGGCCTTCAACTCGAACGTGCTGAAGGCCGCCGAGCGCACGCTGAGGAGCCGTTCCGGCGAGTTCGGCGACGTCGGACTGACGCTCCTCGGCAAGAAGGCCGGCGACTTTTTTCGCCGCCGCCGGGCCCACCAGATCCGCTCCGAATCGCCGATCGGCGGCGACGTCCGGTACGCCAAGGCCGCCGACATCGGCCGCGAGCTCGCGCGTCGTTATGCGGCGGGGGAGATCGACGAGGTCGTCCTCGTCTACAGTCAGTTCGTGTCGACGATGACCCAGGCGCCGATCGTCCGCTCCCTGCTCCCGTTCACCCCGCCGAAGGCCGGCCTGACCGCCGTCGCCGAGGACGCCGCCCTGCCCTTCGAGATCGAACCGGATCCCGCCGCGCTGCTCGCTGCGCTCGTTCCGAAGGCGGTCGAGGTCGAGATCTTCCGGGCGCTGCTCGAGAATCAGGCCGGCGAACACGCCGCGCGCATGACGGCGATGGAAGCCGCGACCAAGAACACCCAGGAACTGATCGAGAAGCTGACGCTCCAGTACAACCGTGCGCGTCAGGCCGCGATCACCCGCGAGCTGGTCGAGATCGTGACTGGCGCGCAGGCGCTCGAATAGCAGGCACTCGCAGAGTAGAACCATGCCGGCCAGCCAGGAGGCCGGGACCGCATCCAGACCGGACCTCGGACCGGACCCCAGACCAGATCAAGGAGAGAGAAGATGTCCATTGGCAAGATCGTCCAGGTGACGGGCCCCGTCGTCGACGTCGAGTTCGCGGAGGGAAACCTGCCCGAGATCCTCATGGCGCTCACCACGACGAATCCCGCGATCAACGACCAGCCCGACAATCTCGTGATCGAAGTGGCCCTCCACCTCGGCGAGAAGACCGTGCGGGCGATCGCCATGGACACGACCGACGGCCTCCGCCGCGGTCAGGACGTGAAGAACACCGGCGCGCCGATCACGATTCCCGTCGGTCCCGCGACCCTCGGTCGCATCATGAACGTGATCGGTCAGCCCGTCGACGAGCGCGGTCCGATCAACGCCAAGATGCATTTCCCGATCCACCGCCTGGCGCCGGAGTTCGTCGACCAGTCGACCTCCGTCGAGGTGCTCGAGACGGGCATCAAGGTCGTCGACCTGATCGCCCCCTACAACAAGGGCGGGAAGATCGGCTTGTTCGGCGGCGCCGGCGTCGGCAAGACCGTCGTCATCATGGAGCTCATCAACAATATCGCGAAGCAGCATGCGGGTTATTCGGTCTTCGCGGGCGTCGGTGAGCGCACGCGCGAGGGCAACGATCTCTGGCACGAGATGATGGACTCGGTGCTCGCGGACGGTTCGACCGTGCTCGACAAGGCTGCGCTCGTGTACGGCCAGATGAACGAGCCGCCGGGAGCTCGCGCCCGCGTCGGGCTGACGGGACTGACCGCCGCCGAGTACTTCCGCGACGAGGAAGGCAAGGACGTTCTCCTCTTCGTCGACAACATCTTCCGCTTCACGCAGGCGGGCTCGGAAGTGTCGGCACTGCTCGGCCGCATCCCGTCGGCCGTCGGCTACCAGCCCACGCTGGCGACCGACATGGGCGAGCTGCAGGAGCGCATCACGTCGACCAACAAGGGCTCGATCACGTCGGTGCAGGCGATCTACGTCCCCGCCGACGACCTCACCGATCCCGCGCCGGCGACGGCGTTCACCCATCTCGACGCTACGACGGTGCTCAACCGCGCGCTGACCGAGATCGGCATCTACCCCGCCGTCGATCCGCTCGACTCGAC
>CAZFKD010000522.1:0-3227 GCA_964519695.1 uncultured Spirochaetaceae bacterium | reverse complement strand
TTGCACGACCTCACCGCCGCGCATCCTGCGGCCGGGCCCGCTCGACACGTCGGCCTCCAGCGAGCCCGTCGCCGGACCGGGAGAGGCGCAGGCACGCGATCGCGAGGCTTTCGAGAAGGCGCAGCGCTTGCGCGACCGCCTCGATCGCGAGCGCATCGGCTTCGACGGCGCCTTCGCGATCGGCGACCGCTTCCTCTACGACCGGATCTACGTCGACCGCAATCTCGACGAGGTCCGTAGCCATTTCGGGGGTGCGATGGCGACGACGCTCGAACGGCTCCCCGTCGATCCCGAGCGCTGGAGCGGGCCCCACCGCTCGGACCACGGCCTCCATCTCGTCCTGCTCACCGCGCGCCGTGAAGCACGGCTGCCGGCCTTGTCGGAGGTGGAAGCGATGCTGCGCGAAGAGCTTCTGCGCGAGAAGCGGGAACGGCTCCTCGAGCAGGGCGTCGCGGCGATCGTCGGGAAGTACCGGATCGAGCGGGAGGAGACACTCGGAATCGGGACCGGGGTCGGGGCTGCGCGTACGCCGTGAGGCGCTGCGCGGCGCCGTCGCGCGGCGCGGTCAGGCTCGGTGAACCGCCGCGCGCGCGCCGCTCAGAGCCCCATGCCGGCCGGCGGGTTGGCGACATAACAGCGCTCTTCGGCCCGCTTGCGGATCCGCCAGCCCTTCGGCGTTCGCACGTATTCGTCGACGTACCAGAGGCCGCAGACGAAGACGTCGATCTTGCCCTCGGGCGTGGTGAACTCCTGCGGGTTGTAACACATGAGTCTTCCCGTCGCGTGATCGCCGGAGATGGCGAGCTGGATGTTCGCGTTCATGTGCTGCGTGTTCGGGAAGCGCTTCATCGCCTTCTTCAGGAACGCGATCGTCGACGGGAGATCGCCTTTCGAGCCGCCGAACGCGCTGTAGTCGATGAAGGCGTCCGGCGTGAAGACGTCGCTCGCGAGCTTGTCGAAATCCTTCGCGTCGATGATCTGCGAATAGCGGTAGATCAGATCCTGCAGCTCGAAACGATCGGAGATCTCTTGCATCGAAAGCATCAGGGCAGCTCCAGTACGCGTTCGAAGGGATGGAGGCCGGGCGCGCGCCCGACCAGCCAGGCGGCCGCACGCACGGCCCCGGCTGCGAAATGGCCGCGCGTCGCCGCGCGGTGGGTCAGCTCGAGGCGTTCGCCGCGGCCGAGGAAATAGATCGTGTGCTCGCCGGGATTGTCGCCGCCGCGGAGCGTCTGGATGCCGATCGCGCCCGCCGGACGCGCGCCGGTCTCGCCGGCACGCTCGAGGATCATGTGGTCTTCGAGCGCGACGCCCCGGCCGGCGGCGACGGCACTGCCGAGGAGGAGCGCGGTTCCGCTCGGTGCGTCCCGCTTCTGGCCGTGATGCAGCTCGAAGAGCTCGGCGTCGTAGGCGGGGCCGAGCAGGCGGGCCGCCTCGCGCGCGAGATGGGCGAGGACGTTGACGGCGACGGAAAAGTTGGCCGTATGGATCACCGGGATCCGCTCGGCGATCCGTTCGATCTCGGCGAGCCCGGCGGCGTCGAAGCCCGTCGTTCCGGTGACGTACGCGACGCCGGCGTCAGCCGCGGCCCGCAGGTTCGCCAGCGTCGATGCGGGCACGGAGAAATCGATCGCGACACCACAGCCCGCGAGCGCGCGCTTGGGATCGTCCTGCAGGACGACGCCGTCCGCGATCGCCCGGCCGCTCTCCGGATGGCCCGGCCGCTCGAGCGCGCCCGCGAAGCGCAGCCGCGGCTCCGCCGCGAGCGCCGCACGAACCTCGTGGCCCATGCGTCCCTGGGCCCCGACCACCATGACGCCGGTCGCTGCGCCCGAACCACCGGCTGTCGCCCTGCCCGCCGCAGCGCTCATCGCAGGAGTTCCAGGTCCTTGAGCACCAGCTTGAGCCGCTCGAGGTTCGGATCCGTGATGCGCGTCAGGGGCAGCCGGATCTCGGGACTGCAGTAGCCGAGCTCGGCCGCCGCCGCCTTCACCGGAATCGGATTCGTCTCGCAGAACAGCACGTCGAAGAGCGGCAGCAGCGCGTGATGAAGCGCCTGCGCGCCGCCCGTATCGCCCTTCTGGAAGAGCCGGACGACATCGGCGACCAGGCGCGGCGCGACGTTCGAGGTCGTCGAAATGACGCCCTTCGCGCCGAGCGCGAGCAGCGGGAGCGTCAGCGAATCGTCGCCCGAGAGCACGGCGAAGTCCTGCTGACATTTCGCGATGACGTGGGCGATCTGGTCGACGTTGCCGCAGGCCTCCTTGACGCCCACGACGTGCTCGAGGCGCGCGAGCCGCGCGATGATCTCCGGCGCGATGTTCGACGCCGTGCGCCCCGGGATGTTGTAGAGCACGAGCGGAAACCGCGTCGCCTCGGCGATCGCCGCATAATGGGCGTAGATGCCTTCCTGGGTCGGCTTGTTGTAGTAGGGCGAGAGCAGCAGCGCGCCGTCGGCCCCCGCCTGCTTCGCGTGCAGCGTCAGCTCGATCGCCTCGCGGGTCGAGTTCGAGCCGGTGCCGGCGATGACCGGGACGCGGCCCTTCGCGGCGTCGACGACGATCTCGACGACCCGCCGATGTTCGAGATGGGAGAGCGTCGCGGACTCGCCGGTCGAGCCGCAGGGGACGACACCGTCGATGCCGGCCTCGATCTGGCGCTCGACGTGGGCGCGGAGCGCTTCCTCGTCGATCCGGCCGTCGCGGAAGGGCGTGATGAGGGCGGTGTGGATGCCTTCGAACATGGGGCCTCTTGGCCGGGGCACGCCGCGCGCGGCGTGCGTCGGTCCGTCGGTGGAGGGATGCTAGTCGTCTTCCAGGGGCCATTCGCCCGTGAAGACGGTGGCGGCGGGTCCGGTCATCAGGACGGGGGCGTTCTTGTCGGCCCACTCGATCTCGAGCACGCCGCCCCGCAGCTCGACCACGACCGCGCGTTCGACGCGCCCGCGCAGCATCGATGCGACGGCGACGGCGCAGGCGCCCGAGCCGCAGGCGAGGGTCTCACCCGTTCCGCGCTCCCAGGTCCGCTGCTTGATGCGGCCGGACGACAGGATCTGGATGAACTCGACGTTCACGCGATTCGGGAAGGCGACGTGGTGTTCCAGCGCCGGGCCGACCCGCTCGAGGGGGACCGCGTCGACATCGTCGACCTCGATCACGCAGTGCGGATTGCCCATCGAGATCGACGAGACACGCAGCTCGCCCGGCCCCCTCCTCCAGAGATCCGCC
>CAZFKD010000521.1:0-3239 GCA_964519695.1 uncultured Spirochaetaceae bacterium | reverse complement strand
CTTCCTCTTTCTCGACGTCCGCAAATGGCTCGATGCGCGGGGCCTGATGGGGCTGCTCGAGGACTGCTTCGCCGAGGGCGTCCTCGTCGCGCCGGGCCATGCCTGCGGGACCGACTACGCCGACTGGATCCGAATCAGCTACACCGCCGCCCCCGCCGACCGCGTGCTCGAAGCGGCGACGCGCCTCGAAGGGGTGCTGGCGCGCGGCGACCGCGTTTCGGGTTGAACCGCGCTTCGCCCACCGCGCCCACGTCCAGCTTGATCGAGTATGCTCGGCCGGCGCCGTCGCGCGACCCCGTTCGTCCCGCTGGCGGCCTCGTCCTCCCTCCGGCGCCCGCCGCCGGTCCATCCTCCGCTCCACCTCGAAGGGAATCCGCATGTCGATCGATCTCGTCCGCAACGCCCCGAAGACGCCCGCCCGGACCGCCAGCATCCAATCGATGGAGTACTCCATGCGCGGCGACGCGAAGGCCTGGCTCGACCTCTTCGCCGACGACGCGATCGTGCAGGATCCCTACGGCCCCTCGCCGATGGATCCCAAGGGCCACGGCCATCACGGCAAGGCCGCGATCGAGAAGTTCTGCGCCGCCTACATCCAGCCCGATCGCATCCGCTTCGAGATCCGCCAGACGCTGATGTCGGGCGGCGCCTGCGTGAACGTCGGCACGATCTTCGCGAAGAGCTTCGACGGGCGTTATGCCTGGAACGAGGTCATCAACGTCTACGAGGTGAACGCGGCCGGGAAGATCATCCTGCTGCGCTCCTACTGGGACTACGAAGCCAACCAGAAGACGGCCTTCTAGGCCGGGCGCGAGCGGCGGGCTTGCTCTTCGTCGAACGCAGCAACCGGACGGAGGCGCTGCTCGCAGGCCTCGCCGAGCGCCTGACCGCGCCGGGACGCGATCCGCTCGCGCGGGCGGTCGTCGTCGTCCAGGGCGCGGGCATGGAGCGCTGGATCGCGCAGCAGGTCGCCCGCCGCAGCGGCGTCTGCGCGAACGTCGAGTTCCCGTTCCCGCGGCCCTTTCTCGAGAGCCTCTTCGGCGCGCTGCCCGGCGAGTCGGGCGGCGAGGCGCCGCGCGTCTGGGACCTCGATCGGATGACCTTCGCGATCGCCCGGACGATCGCGCAGGCGAGCGGGGCGGCCGGGGCGAGCGAGAGCGCGGAGGTGTACGCCCCGCTCCTGCGGCATCTGGCCGGCGCGGATCGCGACGCGCGGCTCGTGTCCCTCGCGCGCCAGATCGCCAACGTCTTCGACCAGTACATCACCTACCGACCCGACTGGACGCGCGCCTGGGAGCGAGAAGGGCAGGGGCCCGTCGCGCTCGCCGACGAGTCGGAGCTCGGCTGGCAGATCCGGCTCTTTCGCACGCTGCGGGCGGAGCTCGGCCCGGGGCACATCGCGGATCGCGCGACTGCGTTCTGCGCGGCGGTCGCCGGCCCGGGGCGCCGGGCGCTCGGGGCGAATCTGCGCCGCCGCCTTCCGGACGCGATCGAGATCTTCGCCGTCGCGACGCTGCCGCCGCTCCATCTCGAGGTCGTGCGCGCGCTCGCGACGCTGGTCGACGTGCGTCTCTCGATCCTGACGCCGTCGCGCGCCTGGTACTCGGACCTCTGGCGCGAGCTGCGCGATGCGCAGGCCGCGCCGCCGGGCGCGATCGGCGCGCTGCTCGCGGGTCTCGGCCGGCTGGGTGCCGATTTCCAGCAGACGCTGGAGCAGGGCGTGTCGCCCGATGGCGGCGACCGCGAGCTCTTCGAGTCGCCGGCGGGCGCGGGCGGTGACGCGAGCCTGCTCGCCCGCCTGCAGACGCGCTTGCTCGATCTCGACGACGACGCGGATGCGCCCGCGGACGTCGCCGTCGCGCCCGGCGACGATTCGATCCGCGTGCATCTCTGCCATGGCCCCCGGCGCGAGCTCGAGGTCGTCGAGAGCGTCCTGCGCGCGGCCTTCGAGCGGGATCCTTCGCTCGCGCCGGAGGACGTGATCGTCATGGCGCCCGACATCGACGCGATCGCCGCCGACGTCGACGCCGTCTTCGGCCCCGGCGCCGAGGAGCGCGACGGCATCCCCTATCGCATCGCCGATCGCGGGACCTATCGCCGTTCGCCCATCGCCGATGCCTTCCGCGCGCTGCTCGGCCTCGTCGGTACGCGCATGAGCCGCAGCGCCGTCTTCGACTGGCTCGCGCTCCCGGACGTCGCGGCGCGCTTTTCGCTCGACGAGGCGGGCGTCCTCGCGCTGGCCGACTGGGCCGAGCGCGCGGGCCATCGCTTCGGTCTCGACGAAGCGCAGCGCGCTTCGCTCGGCCTGCCCGCGCTCCGGGGCCACACCCTCGCCGGCAGCCTCGACCGCCTCGTGCTCGCCCATGCGTTCGGCGAGACGCAGGACGTCGTCCAAGGCCTCTCGCCCGTCGCCCTCGACGCCTTCGCGGATCCGGCCTGGATCGGTGCGATCGCGGAGGTCGACGCGCTGCTGGCCTTCGCGGTCGACGGGAGCCGCGGCGCGCGCAGCGTCGCCGAATGGGCGGACTGGCTCGAAGAGCTGCTCGGGCGCAGCGTCGCGCGCCGGGACGAGACCAGCCACGAGCACGGCGCGATCGTCGCGCTGCTCCACCGTCTGCGGACCGCCGCGCAAGACGTCGGCTTCACGCGCGCGCTCGCCTTCGAAGCGATGCGCGACCGCGTCGTCTCGGCCCTCGCGGAGTCCCCGTCGCCCCAGGCCTTCCTCGCGGGCGGCGTCACGTTCTGCCAGCTCGTCCCCCTGCGCGCGATCCCGTTCCGCGTCGTCGTGATCACGGGCCTCGTCGACGGCGACTTCCCGCGCAGCCGCGCCGCCGTCGGCTTCGACCTGATGGCGAAGCACGCGCGGGCCGGGGACCGGACCGTCCGCGACGACGATCGCCATCTCTTCCTCGAGGCGCTGCTCTCCGCCCGCGAGCAGCTCGTCCTCACCGTCCCCGCGCGCGATCTCCAGAACGGCCAGGCCCGGCCGGCTTCGATCGTCGTCAGCGAGCTGCTCGACGCGCTCGACGCCCGCTTCGTTCCGGCGGACGCCGCTGCGCCGGGCCTGCGCGATCGTCTCGTCGTCTCGCATCCGCTCCAGGCGACGAGCCCGCGCTATTTCGAGCGCGGGCGGGATCCGCGGCTCGTGTCGCGCAGCGAGCGGGCCCATCGCGGGGCGATCGCGCGGCGGGCGGCGCTCGCGGCGCGCGAATGGACGCCGCGCACGTTCCTCACGCCGG
>CAZFKD010000520.1:1008-3242 GCA_964519695.1 uncultured Spirochaetaceae bacterium | reverse complement strand
CCGGCGCCGCCGATCGGCATCCAGCCGTCCGCGTACTCCGCGATGTGGGCGAACATCTTCGGGCCCGCGGCGCCGCCGATCAGCACGCGCGGGCGGGGCCGCTGGATCGGCTTGGGCCATTGCCAGGACGGTTCGAAGCGGACGAACTCGCCCGAGAACGACGCGACGTCGTCCCGCCAGAGCGCCTGCATCGCGAGCATCTTCTCGCGCACGAGCTCGCGCCGGCGCTTCACGTCGATGCCGTGGTTCTCCATCTCTTCGTGATTCCAGCCGAAGCCGATCCCGAAGACGAAGCGGCCCTCGCACATCCAGTCGAGCGTCGAGAGCTGCTTCGCGAAGGTGATCGGGTCGTGTTGCGCGGGCAGGCCGATGCCGGTTCCGAGCAGGATCTTCTGCGTGACCGACGCGGCGGCCGCGAGCGCGATGTAGGGGTCGGGGCTGCGCAGGTACTCCTCGCCGAGGGTCGGCGTTCCGGTCGGCGCGGGCGTGCGGCGGCTGGTCGGGATGTGGGTGTGCTCGGGGATGTAGAAGGAGTGGTAGCCGCGGGCCTCGGCCTCGCGGGCGACCTCGACGGGATGCATGGCCTGGTCGGTCGCGTGGATCGTCACGCCGATCTTCATCTCGGATTCCCCTTCTGGTCGCTCGCTCGGGCGCTCTCGCCCCCGGCGTCGGCTCCGCTCGCGCGGTCGCGGCTCCGGGTCTGCAGAAGGTCCATCACAGCGGCGCGTCATCGTATAGACCGTTCCCGGGAACGCGTCGATCGGCGGCCGCGAGGATCCGGCGGATCCGCGCTCGGCCCGATCGGCCGCGTCCGTCGGTTCCGAATCGGCCGCGAGCGGCGCGTTCGGGATCGGCCGCACGGGGCCATTCGGTATCGGCCTGCGGCGGGGCTACGCTACCGTGCTCCGGCTGGCGCCCCGTCCGCGGGATGGGCCGTCCATCCGATCTCTCGAGATCCCCGAACCCGAGGAGCCGACGCGTTTTGACCGCCGCCCCGACGAGCCCCGCCTTCGACGCCGACTACGCCCTGGAAGACCGCTATCGCGTGGATTCGGGCCGGATCTTCATCACCGGCAACCAGGCCCTCGTGCGGCTCCCGCTGATGCAGCGCCAGCGCGATCTCGCGGCCGGCCTGAATACCGCGGGCTTCATCTCCGGCTATCGGGGCTCGCCGCTCGGCACCTACGACATGAACCTCTGGGAGGCGAAGGCCTTCCTCGATGCGAACCAGATCCGCTTCGAGCCTGGGCTGAACGAAGATCTCGCGGCGACGGCGGTCTTCGGGACCCAGCAGGCGCCGCTGCATACGGGGGCGCGCGTCCAGGGCGTCTTCGCGATGTGGTACGGCAAGGGGCCGGGCGTCGACCGCTCCTGCGATGCACTCAAGCACGCGAATTACGCCGGCACTTCGCCCTACGGCGGTGTGCTCGCGCTGATGGGCGACGATCCCGGGGCCAAGTCCTCCTCGATCGCGCACCAGAGCGAGCACGCGATGATCCACTGCGGGATCCCGGTGCTCAATCCCTCGAGCATCCAGGACTATCTCGACCTCGGCCTCTACGGCTTCGCGCTCTCGCGTTATTCGGGCTGCTGGATCGGCTTCAAATGCCTGACGGATACGATCGAGAGCTCGGGCTCGGTCTCGGTCGCGCCCAGCCGCGTCCAGATCGTGATGCCCACCGACTACGCGCCGCCGGCCTCGGGCCTCCACATCGGCTGGGCGAATCTCCCGCTCCAGGTCGAAGAGCGGCTCTTCGAGCATCGCCTCGCGGCGGTGCGCGCGTTCGTGCGCGCGAACGGGCTCGACCGGGTCGTCGTCGAGGGAGCGCGCCGCCGGCTCGGCATCGTGACGACGGGCAAGGCCTATGGCGATCTGCGCCAGGCCCTCGAGGAGCTCGGCCTCGACGAGCGGAAGCTGCGCGATCTCGGGATCTCGATCTACAAGGTCGCGCTGACCTGGCCGCTCGAGCCCGAGCGGCTGCGCGCCTTCGCGGCCGGTCACGACGATCTGCTCGTCGTCGAGGAGAAGCGGCCCGTCATCGAGGAGCAGCTCGCTTCGATCCTCTACAACGTGAGCCCGCGGCCTCGACTCTCGGGCA
Source organism: uncultured Spirochaetaceae bacterium (assembly GCA_964519695.1). Lineage (GTDB taxonomy): Bacteria > Myxococcota_A > UBA9160 > UBA9160 > UBA4427 > UBA4427. Next base: position 1,143 of record CAZFKD010000520.1, on the reverse strand, counting down.
AGCTGGATCCGCAGGGGCGGCCGCTCGTCCCGCAGATCGGCGAGCTGAATCCCGGCGCGGTCTCCGGCGTCCTGCGGCGCTGGATCGGCGAATTCGCCCCCGACTGGACGAGCGCGCTCACGCCGCTGCCCGCTG
>CAZFKD010000520.1:0-998 GCA_964519695.1 uncultured Spirochaetaceae bacterium | reverse complement strand
GCTGCGCCGCTGCTCACCGTGCAGGCCGGCGGTCTCGCGCGGCTGCCCTCGTTCTGCTCCGGCTGTCCGCACAACCGCTCGACCGTCGTGCCCGAGGGCAGCATCGCCCTCGGCGGGATCGGCTGTCATGGCATGGCCGTCTGGCTGCCGGAGCGGCGCACGCTCGCCGTGAACCAGATGGGCGCCGAAGGCGCCAACTGGATCGGGCAGGCGCCCTACGTCGAGATCCCGCACATCTTCCAGAACATGGGCGACGGGACCTATTTCCATTCGGGCCTGCTCGCGATCCGCGCCGCCGTCGCCGCGAACGTGAACATCACGTACAAGATCCTCGTGAACGGCGCGGTCGCGATGACCGGCGGCCAGCCGATCGAAGGCGAGGAGATGGCGGGCGAGATCACGACGCCCGAGATCGCCCATCAGCTCGCCGGCGAGGGCATCGGGACGATCGTCGTGCTCTCCGACGACATCGAGAAGTACGTGCCCGGGACCTTCCCGGCCGGCATTCGCATCCTCGATCGCAGCGAGATCGACCGCGTCCAGAAGGAGCTGCGCGAGATCCCGGGCGTGACGGCGATCGTCTACGACCAGACCTGCGCCGCCGAGGCCCGGCGCCTGCGCAAGCAGGGCAAGCTGCCCGAGCCCGACAAGCGGGTCGTGATCAACGAGCTCGTCTGCGAGGGCTGCGGCGACTGCTCGGTCCAGTCGAACTGCATCTCGATCGAGCCGATCGAGACCGAGTTCGGCCGCAAGCGGATCATCAATCAGTCGTCCTGCAACAAGGACTACTCGTGCCTCGAGGGCTATTGCCCGAGCTTCGCGACGGTCGTCGGCGGCCGCATGCGGAAGGTCGAGAAGCAGGCGATTTCGGCCGTTGCAGGCGGGCAGGGCGGAACGGATTTCTTCGCCGGGCTGCCGGATGCGGCCGTCGCGCCCCTCGATCAGCCCTTCAACATCTTCGTCGCGGGGATCGGCGGGACCGGCGTCATCACGATCGG
>CAZFKD010000519.1:2257-3248 GCA_964519695.1 uncultured Spirochaetaceae bacterium | reverse complement strand
CGACGGGCCATTCAAAGGGCCAGCTGGGCCTCTGCGTCGCCGGGAATCCGCGTTCGCGGACGTCGAGCGCCATGGGACCCAGGGCGGAGTCGATCGCGCGGTCGACCGCGAGCTCATCGCGCAGCCAACGGTCCTCGGGCAGCCGATCGATCTGGCGTCGAATACTGAAATTGATGAGCGGCTCGATCCCGGAGCTGCGGAAAGAAAGACTCTCTCCGTCCGGGTCGAACAGCTCGACCCAGAGCGAGAGTGCCGCCACCCAGCCCCACTCGTCGCCGAGAAGCCACTGGCGCGCCGGCGTGTTGATCTGGACGACGACGCCATCCCAACGGGCGCTTCCCCCTGCGTAGAGGGCGCGAATGACTCGCACGCTCACCCGGATCAACGCCTGACACCCGTGGCCGTGGCGCAGGGCGCGGGTCAGCTCCTGGCGGTGGGCTGCGAGCGCGCTCGGGACCACGTTGCCGAACGCCGGGTCGTAGATCGCCCCCCATCGCTCGTCGACCGTTTCCATGAGCGGTTTGGATGCGCTGCTGCGAATCACCGTGAAGAGCCCCTCTTCGAAGCGCGTCGCGATCTTCTCTTCCAGCATTGCCGTGCGCGGATCGTCGCTCTCGAAGGGGACGGAGAGCGGCAGCATGCAGAGCCGGGCCGGGGAGTCGGCGGATCCGGGCGTGGGCAGCGAAGCGAGCAGGCATGCGACGACGCTGATCCATGCCCATCGGGCGATCGGGTCTCTGGCGATTCGCGGAGTTGCCAGCCAGCGGCGACGCATCTGCGCGACGTTAACATCCAGCGATGGGGGCTCATATGGTCCGTCGATGGATTCTCGGGGTGCTTTTCGTCGGCTTCATGCCCGCGTTCGCCGGCTGCGGCAAGCCGCCTCTGGGATTCCTGGTGCCGCCGGACGAGATCCGCGAGGGGATCGACGTCGTCGCGATCGCGCCGATGCGCCTTCCCCCGGCCGACGACGGCCATCTCGAAGTCCGCG
>CAZFKD010000519.1:1898-2247 GCA_964519695.1 uncultured Spirochaetaceae bacterium | reverse complement strand
GTCTGATCGCTGCGGGGCTCGAGGTCGTCGGATCCGACGAATTCGAGCCGCTCTGGCGCTCGCTGTCCGCCGACGTCGGCGGGATCCACGATCCGAAGACGGGCGTTCGCGACGAATCGAAATTCGAGATCGTCTTCGACGCCGCCTACCGTGAGCTGCGCGCAACGCGGGGGGTCGATGCCATCGCCCAACTCTCGATCGGGTTCGAGCCGGATTTCGCCGTGTCGGATCGGGCCGTGGCTTGCGGCGGATGGTCCGAAATCTTCTGGCCTGGCGGATGGCATGGGGCACGCGCGACGATGGTCACGGTCGCCTGCCTCGAGCTCAGCATCTTCGACGAATTCCGCCG
>CAZFKD010000519.1:0-1888 GCA_964519695.1 uncultured Spirochaetaceae bacterium | reverse complement strand
GGAGTCAAGACTCCCGTCGAGGCGGCTGAGACCCACGGCCATCAGACTCGAGCACGCCGCCGCAAGGGCGAAGCCTTCGCGGATCGGGAGGGTCTCGCGCGAGCGCTCGATCGCGTCGTTTCGTCGTTCGTGGACGTCGTCGGCGGCAGCGACTGAACCCATGCTTGGGCTCGCATCGAGATGGATCAGCCGGTTTCGCCGCCATCCCGAGTCGGACCAGCGGCTCGTCGGGGGCCTCAGGGCGCCGGGGAATCGAGGTAGCGCTCGATCAACTTGCGATCGAAGGCTTCGGGATCCGCGGCGAGATAGCGTCGGAGGATGGCGTTCGAGCCCTCCCGGTCGCCCGTGTCGCGCAGATGGAGACCGAGCGCACGCAGCGATTCCGGATCCTTCGGCGCGTACTCCACGGCGGCGCGAAGATCGGCGCCGACGGCTTCGGATCGGCGCTTCGAAGGGTCCTTCTCCACCGTGATGCGCGCGCGGAGCAGATGGGCTCTCGCGGAGCGGGGCTCGCGACGCAGGTGCAGACGGACGAGCGCGAGCGCCGCTTCGAAGCGGTCGGCCTCGAGCTCGAGCTTCGCCGCTTCCAGGCGCAGGGTGTCCAGCGCGCGTTGAAACTCCTCGTACCGGCGCTCGCCCCCGGTCGCGCGCAAAGCGTCGACGGCCCGGCGGACGGTCGCGACGCGCTGGCGGATCGGTCCGTGGCTACTCCAGGCATGGACCGGGCGAGCCCCCTTTTCGGAGACGTATTGAATATGGAGCAGAGCGCCCGGCGCGACGCGGGCGTCGTAGCCCGCCGTGTGGAGCAGGTCGACCGCGACGCGATCGGCTTCGTCCTCGAGAGTTCGACTCAGCTCCATGCGACGCACGTGGGATGGCGTCGAGGCGTCGTAGCGCGCGCTGATGAGCGTATGACGTCGCAGCACGTGGGCGATTTCATGGGCGAGAACGAAGGCGGCCTGGGCTTCGTCGGGAAACGAGGCGAGGAGCGGGAGGTCGAACCAGATCGTGCCGTCGCCGGAGGCCATCGCGTTTCCCGCCGTGGACTTGATGACGACGACCCGCATCTTCGGCGCGTTCTCGGAGGTCGTGGGCGACAGGCGAGCGACGATGCCCTGGAGGTAGGTCGACAGGGCTTCGTCCCCGAGCACGAGACCCTTCTGCGAGAGTGCATCGAGGTCTGCGACCGATTCGTCCCAGAGCGCACGCTCGTCGGGCTCGACGCGGAGCCTCGAGGGATCGGGGTCGTCCCAGCCAGGAACCTTTGGAACGCGCGGAGCGCATCCGATCCAGCCGACCGCTGCGAGGAGTGCGACGGCGACGGCGCCGATTCGTGCCGGGGCGGGTCGGCTCCGGCTTCGAAGCCCTAAGGGCCAAAAACGCCGGGGCGGAAGGCGGGACGACGCCGTCATTCCCACTCGAAATCCGGTGCGCTCGAGCTGTCGGGGCGTCCAGCAGATCGGAGTTGCTCGACGCCCTCGCCGAGAGCGAGGGTGATCGCCTCCTCGATCGTCTCTTCATCCGTGAGCCAGCGGTCCACGGGCAGGACATCATGGCCCGTCGACACGGTGAATTTCTGGAGGACCTCGACGCCGGCGCTCCGGAAGGCGATGTCCTTTCCGGCAAAGTCGCTCACGCGTACGAAGAGCGAGAGCGCTGGAATCCAGCCGTTTTCGTATGCGTATACGCCGGAGGCGAGTCCGAGCAGGACCTGACCGGCGATGCGCGCTCCCGAGTTGACCTGGGCCGTCTGGCCATCCCAGCTCGCGCTCGCCCCGCCGTACCACGCGTAGACCTGCCGCAGGGAGATCTGCACGAATCCCGCCACCGGATGCCGCCTCACCGCCTCGAGCAGCACGTAGACGCCGTGGACGTCGGTCCGCACGAA
>CAZFKD010000518.1:1570-3249 GCA_964519695.1 uncultured Spirochaetaceae bacterium | reverse complement strand
GTCGACTTCGATTCGATCGACGGGCGGCCGACCCAGCTCTTCTTCCTGCTGGTGGTCCCCGAGCAGTCCGGCGGCCAGCATCTGAAGGCGCTGGCGCGGATCTCGCGCTTCTTCCGGGATCCGTCGTTCCGGTCGCGGCTCCTGCGCGCCGGCGATCTCGAGGAGATCTTCCGGGCGATCGAAGAGGAAGACGCGAAGTTCTGAGGGGGCCCTCCGTGGAACGACAGATCCACGGCTCCCTGGTGGAGGTCCGGGGCCTCGGTGTCCTGATCCTCGGGCCGAGCGGAGTCGGCAAGAGCGAGTGCGTGATCGAGCTCGTCCGCCGGGGGCAGCGCCTCGTCGCCGACGACGTCGTCCGGCTCCGCACGTCTCCGGGCGGAGATCGCTTGATCGGCTGGTCCCCCGAGCACATCCGGCATTACGTCGAGGTCCGCGGCCTCGGGCTGCTGTGCGTCGCGGATTTGTTCGGCAAGGAGGCGACGCTGGACGAATGTGAGATCGCCTTCGTCGTGCGGCTCGCGGCCCAGGCGCCGGGGCGGAGCTTCGAGCGGATCGGCCTCGATCGGCCGTGCGAGTCGCTGCTCGGGGTCGAGGTGCCGGGCGTCGTGCTCCCCGTCCACGCCGGCAGCAACCTCGCGACCCTCGTCGACCTGGCGATTCGCGACTGGCAGCTGCGGCTGCGGGGGATCAACGCGGCCCGGCGTCTCGACGAAAGCCTTCAGACCCCGGCCAGCCCCGGCCGGGAAGGGGGGGCCGAATGAACGACGCACGTCAGCGGATCGTGTTCGTGAGCGGGCTCTCCGGGTCCGGCAAGACGACAGCGATGGCCGCGCTCGAGGATCTCTCCTTCTACTGCGTCGACAACCTGCCGATCCAGCTGATCCCCCAGTTCCTCGCGCTCTGCACCCAGGCCTCGACGCCCATCGAGAAGATCGCCCTCGCCATCGATGCCCGGGAGAAGAAATTCCTCGAACATCTGCCTGAGGCGGTCGCCGAGCTGCGGGGCCAGGGCGCGCGGGTCGACGTCGTCTTTCTCGACTGCGCCGACGAGGTCCTCGAGCGGCGCTACCGCGAGACCCGACGGGTCCATCCGCATTCGCCGGGAGGCTCGGTCCGGGAAGGCATCGCCCTCGAGCGCAGCCTGCTCGACGATGTCGTCCGCCTCGCCGATCTGCGCGTCGATACGACCCTGACGAACGTCCATCAATTGAAGGAAATCGTCGTCCGGCACGTCTCGGGCGCGATCCGCCAGACGGTCGTCAACGTCGTCTCCTTCGGCTTCCGCCACGGTACACCCAGCGCGATCGAGCTGCTGTTCGACGTCCGCTTCTTGCCGAATCCCTATTTCGACGAGATCCTGCGCCTCGGAAACGGGCTCGAGGGACCCGTGGCCGACTATGTCGTGCAGAGCGAACGCGGCGTCGCGTTCCTCGAGAAGCTGCGCAATTTCGTCTCATATCTGCTCCCCTTCTACGACGAAGAGGGCAAGGCCTACGTCACGGTCGGCATCGGCTGTACGGGAGGGCGACACCGGTCGGTGGCCGTCGCCGAGGCGATCGCGGCCCGGCTGCGGGCTGCGGGGCGGGACGTGACCGTGACCCATCGCGATGTGGAGAAGGCGTTGTGAATGTCGGCGTGCTGATCGTTTGATAACGAACATTTATGAAGGCACGCCAAAG
>CAZFKD010000518.1:803-1560 GCA_964519695.1 uncultured Spirochaetaceae bacterium | reverse complement strand
CATTACCGCCTCGGCGAGGAGTTCCTCCAGGCCCTGCGGTTGATCCTGCCCGAGGCACCGCGCTTCGAGGCCGTCTCCGTCGAGCCGAAGATGTCGGTCGAAGAGGTCCGGGGCGCGATCGCCGCCGGGCTCAAGACGGCCGACGCAGGGCAGGGCGTCCTGATCCTGACGGACATGTTTGGCGGGACGCCCTCCAACATGAGCCTCTCCTTCCACGACGAGCACCGCGTCGAGGTCGTGACCGGGATGAACCTGCCGATGCTGATCAAGCTGGCGACGCTCAAGGAGGACAAGCCCCTCGACGAGCTCGCCCGCTTCATCAAGGCCTACGGCCAGCGCAACATCTCGGTCGCGAGCGAGCTGGTCCCGGAAGCCCGGTCATGAGCGAGGCGCCGACGGTCGAGAAGGCATTCGTCGTCCGATCGGCGATGGGCCTGCATGCGCGGCCGGCGGGCCGGCTCGCCTCGATCGCCGGGCGTTTCGAGAGCGAGATCAGCCTCGGGCGCGGTGAAGAGTGGGTCAGCGGCTCGAGCGTGCTCTCGATCCTCTGCCTCGCCGCGACCCAGGGGACCGTGCTCTCGGTCCGAGCCGTCGGCCCCGATGCGGAGCAGGCCGTGCTGGAGATCGGCTCCCTGATCGAGATGCCGGACGACGTCTAGGAGCCCGACTGACCCGGGCTCGGAAAACGGGCGGGCGGAAGGAAGCGGCGGAAAACGTTTGATCGCGGTGGGGGACTCGCCTACCCTGCGGCCCGCTT
>CAZFKD010000518.1:0-793 GCA_964519695.1 uncultured Spirochaetaceae bacterium | reverse complement strand
CGCCGGGGAACCCGGCGGACAGCTCCGGCGCGGTCGGGCCGCGGTGCTGGACGGGAATCGTCGATCAACGAGGAGATCGGAATGGCTGCGCGTTCGTTGTTCACTTCGGAGTCGGTGTCGATGGGACATCCCGACAAGATGTGCGACCAGATCTCCGATGCGATCCTGGACGCGATGCTGGCGCAGGATCCGCGCTCCCGTGTGGCCTGCGAGACGGCGACCACGACCGGTCTCGTCCTGGTCCTCGGCGAGGTGACGACGAAGGCCCAGGTCGAGATTCCGGCCATCGTTCGCAGCGTCGTGGCGGACATCGGCTACACGAGCTCCGACATGGGATTCGACGCCGCGACCTGCGCGGTGCAGGTTGCCCTCGGCAAGCAGAGTCCGGACATCTCCCAGGGCGTGACCGAAGGCGAGGGGCTCCACAAGGAGCAGGGTGCCGGCGACCAGGGCATGATGTTCGGTTATGCCTGCGACGAGACGGCGGAGCTGATGCCGGCGCCGATCCGCTTCGCGCATCGCCTGATCGAGCGCCATCGCGAGCTCTTCGAGAGCGGCGAGCTCGACTATCTGCGGCCCGACGCGAAGAGCCAGGTCACGGTCGAATACGACGATCAGAACCGCCCCGTGCGGATCGGGACCGTCGTCCTCTCGACGCAGCATTCGCCGGACGTCGCGCATGCGAAGCTGAAGCAGGAGTTGATCGAAGCGCTGATCCGCGCCTCGCTGCCGGCCCAGCTGATCGACAAGGACACGATCTTCCACGTCAACCCGACCGGTCGCTTCGTGGTCG
>CAZFKD010000517.1:0-3257 GCA_964519695.1 uncultured Spirochaetaceae bacterium | reverse complement strand
TGCGGCCTGGCGACTGGACGATCGAGGTCGCCGCCCGCATGGCGAAGGCGACGATGCGACTCGCGCCGCCCGCCCAGCCGGCCGGCGCGCGCTGGGACGAGAGCGAGGTCTGGTCGATCGCCCTCGCGCCCGATCTGCGGCTCGTCGAGCTGTCGGGGGCGCCTTCGATCGATCCCGCGCAGGCGGAGATTCCCGGCGACTGGCAGGCGCTGCCGACCTATCGACTGGGTGGAGATGCGGCCGTCGTGCTCGAGGAGAAGCGCCGCGGCAGCGAGGGCAGCGCCGGCGATCAGCTGACGCTCGAACGGACCTGGTATCTCGATTTCGACGGGGGCGGTGCGACGGTCCTCGATCGCCTGCAGGGCACGCTGCGCCGCTCGCTGCGACTCGAGATGGGCGCGGACACCGAGCTCGGCCGCGTCGCGATCGACGGCATCGATCAGCCGATCACGCGGCGCGCGGACGGCGATCGCGCGGGCATCGAGACGACACTCGGCAGGATCGCCCTCGACGCCGACAGCCGCATTCCCGCGCGGCCGGGACGGCTCTCGGCCGTCGGCTGGGAGCTCGACGTCGACCAGCTCGCGGGGACGCTCTGGCTTCCGCCCGGCTATCGGCTGCTGCATGCCAGCGGCGTCGACGCGGCGAGCGAGACCTGGCTCTCGCGCTGGAATCTGCTCTCGGTCTTCTTCGTCCTGCTGATGACGGTCGTGAGCGTCCAGCTCTTCGGGCCGCTCGGGGCGGGGATCGCCTGCGCGACGCTCGTGCTCGTCTGGAACGAGCCGGGCGCGCCGATGCGGATCTGGCTCGCGTTGGCCGTCGTCGAGGCGCTGCGGCGCGCGGTGGCGCGCGGGCGCTTCGCGCGCGCGGTGCAGGTCGTGCAGGGCTTCATCGCGGTCCTGCTCGTCGCGATCGCCGTGCCCTTCGCGATCGCGCAGCTGCGCGGCGGGCTCTTTCCCGCGCTCGCGCGGCCGGACGGCGGGGGCTCGATCGCCTACGAAGCGCGCGAGGCGGTGGTGTCGCGGGTGACCGACGCGCTCGAAGGGGACGCGCTCCTCGTCGAGGAGAGCATGGGCTCGAGGATGAAATCCGCTGCACCGGCATCGCCGGGCGAGGCGTACGGCCGCGAGCGCGCCGCCGCGCTCGAAGCCGATCCCTCGTCGATCGTGCCGACGGGGCCGGGGCGGCCGGATTGGCGCTGGGAGGCCGTCGCGCTGCGCTGGAGCGGACCGGTGACCCGCGACCATGGGCTCGGGCTCTGGCTGCTGCCGCCCTTCGCGAACGGGCTGCTCGCGATCCTGCGCGTGCTGCTCGTCGCCTTGCTCGCAGGACTCTTCGTGCTCGGCTGGCGCAGGCAGGCGTTCGCGGGCGCCGGGCTCGGGCCGCTCGGCACCCGGCTCGGGCTGGCGCTCGCGATCGGAGTCGGCGCGGCGACGCTCGCCGCTTCGCCGTCGCGGGCCGAGATGCCGACACCGGAGCTGCTCGAGACGCTCCGCAGCCGCCTGCTCGAGCCGCCCGATTGCGCGCCGAGCTGCGCCTCGCTCTCGCGACTCGAGGTCGAGGTCCGCCCGGATCGCCTGAAGCTCTCCGCGATCGTCGAGGCGCGGGCGGAGACCGGCGTTCCGCTGCCGGGCGCAGGTGCGGGCGAGAGCAGCTGGCTGCCGGAGGAGATCGTTCTCGATGGCCGCCGCGCGGAGGCGATCCGCCGCGACGCGGAGGGCATCGTCTGGCTGCGGGTCGGGCCCGGGGTTCATTCGGTCGTGCTCGAAGGCGCGCTCCCGGCGAGCGAGACCGTTTCGCTTCCTCTGCCGCTCACGCCGCGCCGTACGCGGCTCGCGGCGGTACCCCTCGGCTGGAGTGTCAGCGGAATCGGACAGGATGGCGGCGCGGCTGGCGCGCTGCAGCTGGTGCGCGATGCGGCGCCGGTCGAGCCGGGCTCGGCGCCGGCGAGCGACGCGGCGCTCGAGCCGTCGGTGATCCTGCCCTTCGTGGAGCTGACGCGGCAGCTCGAGCTCGGTCTGCGCTGGCGCACTTCGACGCGGATCACGCGGATCGCGCCGGCCGAGGGGCCGATCGTGCTCGAGATCCCGCTGCTCGCCGGCGAGGCGGTGACGACGCCGGGCATCGCCGTCGAGGACGGCCGCGCCAAGCTGACGCTCGCCGCGGGTCGGACTTCGGCGAGCTATGCGTCGACGCTCGCCGTCACGCCGTCGCTCGCGCTCGAGGCGCCGATCGATCGGCCGTGGAGCGAGGTCTGGCAGCTCTCGGCCGCCCCCGTCTGGCATGTCGAGGCCGAGGGGCTCTCGCCGGTCGATCGGGTGCACGAAGGCGCCCGGATGCGCGAGTGGCGGCCCTGGCCCGGCGAGTCGCTGCGGCTCGCGATCGAGCGGCCGGTCGCGCTCCTGGCCGCGACGCGCACGATCGATCGCGCCCAGCTCGCGCTCGCGCCCGGGGCCCGGGCGACCGACGCGACGCTCACGCTCGCGATGCGGAGCTCGCAGGGCGGGCAGCATGTCGTGACGCTGCCGGAGGGCGCGGCGCTGACCGCGCTCGCGATCGACGGCCAGGCGCAGCCCCTGCGGCAGGAGGGGCGCGCGGTTTCGATCGCTCTCGCGCCGGGGGGCCGCGACGTCGTCGTCGGCTGGCGGGAGCCGCGCGGCATTCGCGCGTTCGCTCGCGGGAGCGAGGTCTCGCTCGGGGTCGCTGCGGTCAACGCGACGATCGAGCTGACGGTGCCGGACAACCGCTGGGTGCTCGCGACGGGCGGCCCGCGACTCGGGCCGACGGTGCTCTTCTGGCCCTCGCTCCTCGTCGTCGCCGGGATCGCCTATCTGCTCGTCCGCACGCGAGCGACGCCCCTCGCGCTCCATCAGGGCCTGCTGCTCGGCCTCGGCCTCACGCAGGCGCCGATCGTCTCGGGCGCGATCGTCGGCGTCTGGTTCCTCGCGCTCGCGCTGCGCGGACGCTTCGCGGAGCGGATCGCGGGACTGCATCCGGTCCTCTTTCGGGGCCTCCAGATCGCGCTCGGCCTCCTCACCGTCGCGGCCGCCGCGGCGCTGATCCACGCGATCGGGAACGGGCTGCTCGGGACCCCCGCGATGCAGATCGCGGGCAACGGCTCGTCGAGCGGCTGGCTGCGCTGGTACGTCGATCGCAGCGAGGCGCTGCTGCCGACTCCCTGGCTGCTCTCGCTCTCGATCGGCTGGTATCGCGCGGTGATGCTCGCCTGGTCGATGTGGCTGGGGGCCCCCCCCCCC
>CAZFKD010000516.1:0-3273 GCA_964519695.1 uncultured Spirochaetaceae bacterium | reverse complement strand
GGTCGGCCCGCCGCGCCCGCTCGGGCCCGGGCGCCGGCGCCCGGCGCCGGGGCCGCGGGCGCGCCCTCGTAGAGCTGGATCGCGGGTCCGGAGCCCTCCTTGCGGGCCCCGGCTTCGGCCTGGGCTCTGTACGCGTCGGGGACCTGGTTCAGGTCCTGGGCGAAATGCAGGCGACCGGCGGCGTCCTTCCAGCGGTAGATCTCCGCGTCCGCCGGACCTGCGAGGCCCAAGGCGAGCCCGCCGGCCAGCAGCGTCGCCGCGCCCCTTCGAAGCGAGCCGTGTGCCATCCAATCGTCCGCCGGAAGTGGATCCGCGTCGCCTATCGGAGTCGCCGGGCGGAGGCTTGACGACCCGACGCGCAGCGACGCGTTCAGGCCTCCCCGTTGCGAGCGTCCGGCTCGCGGCCGGGGCCTTCGATCGCGCCGCCTGCCTCGCCGTTGCCCGCGACCTGCTCGTCGGCCGGCGGCTCCGGGGCCTCGGGCGGGAGGTCGTCCGCGACCTCGAAGGCATCGAAGAACGTGCGGATCGCCTGCGCATCCTTCGGCGAGATCCCGGGCACCGCGACCAGCGCCTCGACCGACGCGCTCCGCACCGCACGCAGCGAGCCCAGCGTCTTCAGCAGCGCGCGCCGCTTGCCCGGCCCGATCCCGGGCAGCTCTTCGAGGATCGAGGTCATGTTGAGCCGCGAGCGCAGGTCGCGTTGATATTCGATCGCGAAGCGATGGGACTCGTCGCGCACGCGCTGCAGCAGCAGCATGCCCCGGCTGCTCGGGGCGAGCTGGATCGGATTCGCGCGCCCGGGCCGGAAGATGCGCTCCGCCTTGAGCCCGCCGCCCCGCTTGACCCGGACCGACGGCGAGAGGGCGTCGCGCTCCTTCGAGATGCCGAGCGTCTCGACCTCGAGCCCGGCATCGGCGAGCGCCGCCATCACGACGCCGAGCTGCCCGCGACCGCCATCGACCATCAGCAGATCGGGCAGCGGCTCCGACTCGACCCGCGCGAGCCGTCGGTCGAGCATCTCGCGCAGACAGCCGTAATCGTCCCCCGCCGCCGCCTCCCGCATGCGATACCGCCGATAATCCTGGGTCACCGGCTCGCCGTGCTCGAAGACCACCCGGCTCCCCACCGCGAGCGTGCCCTGCAGGTTCGAGACGTCGTAACACTCGATCCGCACCGGCCGCACGGCGAGCCCGCAGCGGTCCTGAAGCTCGGCCAGGGCCGTGTCGACGCTCTCGCGGGCGGCGAGCCGCGAGGCGAGCGAGAGCGACGCGTTGCGCTCCGCGATCTCCACGAGCCGCCGGCCCGCGCCGCGCTGCGGGGTGCGGATCTCGACCGGCTGATCGAAGCGCTCACGCCAGAGCGCGACGAGCGCGCCGTCGTCGTCGTGGGGCGTCGAGGTCAGGATCTCGCGCGGCGGCGCGTGGCCGGCGCCCGCGCCATAGAACTGGCCGAGGAAAGAGCTCATGACCTCGCCGTCGTCGAGCTGGACGTTCGAGAACGAGAAGCCGCGTGCGCCGATGACACGGCCCTCGCGCACGTGCAGCGCCTGCACGTCGACCTCGCCGCCCTGGCGCGAGAGCGCGAAGACGTCGCGATCGACGCCGCCCTCGGTCACGATCTGCTGGCCCTCGATCGTGCGCTCGACCGCCGCGATCCGGTCGCGCAGACGCGCCGCGTCCTCGTAGCGCTCCTCCTCCGCCGCCGTCGCCATCTCGTGCTCGATCTTCTCGACGAGCTCCCGCGAGCGACCGCGCAGGAAGAGCACCGTCCCGCGCACCTGCTCGGCGTAGGCCTCGGGCGTCGTCAGCCCGCAACACGGCCCGAGGCAGCGCTTCATCTCGAACTCGACGCAGGGGCGTCCGCGCCGCGCATAATCGTTGAACGTCGCGTTCGTACACGAGCGCAGCGGAAAGAGCCGCTGCAGCTTCGAGAGCGAGCCCTTCAGCGCGACGCTCGAGGTGTAGGGCCCGAAATACTGGGCGCCGTCCTTGCGGAAGCGGCGGACGAGGGTGACCCGCGGCCATTGCTCGGCCTCGTCGATGCGAAGGGCCAGGTACTGCTTGTCGTCGCGCAGGCGGACGTTGAAGGGCGGACGGTGCTGCTTGATCAGCTCGTTCTCGAGCAGCAGCGCTTCCTTGACGTTCCCGGTGACGACGACCTCGACCGAGGCCGCGCGCCGCACGAGGGCGGGAATCCGGATCCGCCCATCGCCGCCCGCGACGTACTGGCGCACCCGTGATTTCAGGTTCTGCGCCTTGCCGACGTAGAGCACCGCGCCCTGCTCGCTCTTGAACAGGTAGACGCCGGGCTCGCCGGGCAGGCGCTCCGCCTGATCCTCGAGGCTCGACTTCGCGGTCGCGTCGGCGTCCACGCCGCCCCCGCCCTACGTCAGCCGGATGCGCTCGGCTTCGAGCGCCTTGATGCGATCGCGCAGCTCCGCGGCCCGCTCGAACTCGAGCGCCCGGGCGGCCTCGCGCATCTCGCTCCGCAGCGATTCGATCAGCCGCGGCAGCTCGTGACGCGGAACGTCGAGCGCCGTTCGCTCGCCCGCCTTCGGCACCGTGACGTAATCCGCCTCCCAGATCGAGGATTGCAGGCTCGTGATGCGCTTCGTGATCGTCTTCGGCGTGATGCCGTGCTCGGCATTGTAGGCCGCCTGCCGCGTCCGCCGCCGGCCGGATTCCTCGAGCGTCGCCCGGATCGAGTCCGTCTGCCGATCGGCGTAGAGGATGACCCGCCCCTTCACGTTGCGCGCCGCGCGCCCGATCGTCTGGATCAGGGAGCGGGTCGAGCGCAGGAAGCCTTCCTTGTCCGCGTCGAGGATCGCGACGAGGGCGACCTCGGGGATGTCGAGGCCCTCGCGCAGGAGGTTGATGCCGACCAGCACGTCGAACTTCCCCTCGCGCAGCTCGCGGATGATCTCCATGCGCTCGATCGTCTTGATGTCGCTGTGGAGATAGCGGATCCGGACACCGAGCTCGGCGTAATAGTCGGTCAGCTCCTCGGCCATGCGCTTGGTCAGCGTGGTCACGAGGACGCGCTCTTCCTTCTGGACGTGGGTCTGGATCTCGGCGAGCAGGTCGTCGACCTGGCCGTTCGCCGGCCGGATCTCGATCTCGGGATCGACGAGGCCCGTCGGCCGGATGATCTGCTCGACGACGACGCCCCGGCAGCGCTGGAGCTCGTAGTCGGCCGGCGTTGCGGAGACGTAGATGCGCTGGCCGGCGCGCTCCTCCCATTCGTCGAAGCGCAGCGGCCGGTTGTCGAGGGCCG
>CAZFKD010000515.1:0-3323 GCA_964519695.1 uncultured Spirochaetaceae bacterium | reverse complement strand
AGTCGAGCGACTCGAGCCAGTGGTTGCAGAGCTGGAGGTTCCAGTACTCGCAGGCCGGCGGCGTCAGCTCGGCGATCATCGCCTCGTCGGGCGCGATCGCGTAGTAGCCGCCGTAGTAGTGGGTATGGGGATCGCCGCGGGCGCCGGAGGCGAGGCGCTCGTCGAGGGGATCGATCCGGTTCGGCCGCGAGGCGAAATCCTTCGACCATTCCAGGAACTGGGCGATCGCGCCTTCGACGTAGTCGCCGGCCCGGGCGAGCTGCGCGGCGTAATGGGCCGGGTCGAGGGGACGCGCGACGGCGCCACCCGTCGTGCGTTCGATCGTGAACTCGGCCGAGCGCTGATTGCGGCGGTCGAGCAGCAGCTCGCGGATCATGAGCTGCGAGGTCTCGCGCTTCATGGGCAGCCAGGGGCCCGGGCGCTCTTCGCAGGCGAGCGTGATCTCGAAGCGCCCGTCGGCGCCGATCGCGAGGTCCTTGCCGGCGAGGTAGCCCGAGATCTGGAGCCCCTCGGCCGTGCCGACGCCGCCGTGGTAGGTCCCGATGCCGAGGTAGGCCGAGTCGCCGAGACGCCCGCGCAGCCGGTACTCGTACTCGCCCGAGAGCGCGGCGACGGAGTAGACGTAGTCCGGGTTGTCGCCGCCGAGCTTCGGCAGGCTGTGGGTCACGACCGGGCTCGTCGGATCGCTCTCCTCGATGAAGGATTGCAGCCCGTGCTGGGCAATCCGGCCGACGTAGCGAAGGCCCTCGGCGCGGTCGAAGGGATCGTCGGGGGCGGCGGCCATGACGAGCCGCGCCGCGTTCTCGGTCCGGCGGCAGTATTCGGCCCAGGCTTTTTCGTCGAGCATGGGGGACCTCGCAGATTCCCGTTCGGGTCGAACACGCGCGCGAAGGAGTCGGCGCCGCTTCTCGGACGGTAGCGCCCGATCGGACGGCCACCGCCCGGTGGCGAGAGGGCTCTCAGGCGGGTCGCGTCGCGACGACGCTCGGGCGCTGCGCCGCGATTTCGAACCAGCGCCGGACGTTCTCGCACTCGCCCGGGATTTCGAAGCCGGCGGCGGCCGTGCCCTCGAGGCTCGTGACGAGGGTGATGTCGGCCCAGCTGAAGCGCGGGCCGGCGACGAAGGCCTCGCGCGCGAGGCGAGCGTCGAGGATCCGGAGCGCGTCTTCGGCCTGACGCCGGGAGAGCGCTGCCCAGGCCGGGATCTGCTCCGGCTCGAGCGCCCGGGCGAAGGGTGAGCCGTGGCGGAACCAGGCGCGGACCGCCGTGTAGAAGCCGAACTCGACGTGGCGGGCCCACATGTCGAGCTCTGCACGTTCGAGCGGATCGCGGCCGAGGAAGGGCGGCTCGGGGAACAGATCTTCGAGGTAGCGCGCGATCGTCGTCGTCTCGGCGAGGCAGGTCCCGTCATCGAGTTCGAGAACGGGGACGAGGCCGAGGGGATTCTTCGCGAGGAACGCGGGCGTGCGGTGCTCGCCGGCCCGCAGATCGACGGGGACGAAGGGAATCGCAAGCCCCTTCTCTTCGAGGAAGATGGCGAGGCGGCGCGGGCTGCCCTGGGTGCGTGTGCCGTGGATCTTCATCGTTCGGGCGAGGGCTTCCTGCGTCGGTCGTGCGCTGGGGGAAGAAGAACCGATCGACCGAAGGGCAGTTTCGAAGAGTCGCGGCCTTCGCGCCAGACCGTGTTGGTCCTCACACGTGGCGAGCGTGCACACGGCGAATCTTCGTCGTCTCGAAGAATTTTCGTCTTCCCACGCTGTCGCTGCGCGAAGCGCGCACTAGCATGCGAAGGCAACGCCGGGAGGACGGCGATCGTGATGACCGGTACATGCATCGCGCACGCGATCGTTCGGGATCGCAATCGCGCCGTCGAACGCGAACCGCGTCGGCGCGCGGTGGCGCGCCGCGTCGTCCGGGTCCCCGGCATCGTTCGCACGGTCGTCTGCTCCGTCGCGTTCGGCGCTGCATTGGCGCTCGCATTCCTCGCTGCTTTCGCCGGCGCTCCCGCGCACGCGGCGGGCGGGAACGGCATGCGCTTCGCCTCCATCTCCTCGTCGAATACCGAACAGCTGCTCGCCGCGGGCGTTCCGGCGCGGCCCCTGCGCCATGCGCTGCGCGCCCTGGACTGCGCGCGCTCGCGCGGGCTCGTCGAAGGCTCGACGCTGACGCTCATCGACTACACCCGCCCATCCGCCCTGCGCAGGCTCTGGGTGCTCGATCTCGAACGCGGGCAGGTCCGCTTCCACGAGCTGGTGACCCACGGCCGCGGCAGCGGCGAAGCGGTCTCGACGCGCTTCTCGAACGTCGCCGGCTCGCATCAATCGAGCCTCGGGCTGTTCCGGACGGCCGAGACCTACGTTGGTCGCCATGGCTACTCGCTGCGCCTCGATGGCCTCGAGAAGGGCATCAACGACCGCGCCCGCGACCGCGCGATCGTGATCCACGGCGCCGAATACGCGACGCCCGTCGTGGCCCGTCGATTCGGCCGCCTCGGCCGCAGCTGGGGCTGCCCCGCCGTCGATCCCGCCGTCCACCGCGCCCTGATCGATACGGTCCGCGGCGGCACCGCCGTCTTCGCCTACTACCCCGATCCCGACTGGCTCGCCGACTCCGACTACCAGAGCTGCGAGATCTCGACCGCAGCGCGCTGATCGTCGGGCCCGGACCCGGGCTCGCGGGAGAGGGCCGAGATGACGAAGCCGCTGGAGGGCAAGGTCGCGATCGTGACGGGCGGCGCCGGGGGCATCGGCTCGGCGACGGCGCGGCTCTTCGCCGAGCAGGGGGCTCGCGTCGTCGTCGCCGATCTCGACGGCGCCGGCGCTCGCCGGGTCGCCGATGTGCTGGGCCCCGCCGCCGTCGCGAGCGAGACCGACGTCACCCGCGAGTCCGACGTCGAGGCCATGGTCGCGCTCGCCCTCGCGCGCTTCGGCCGCCTCGACGTGCTCCGCGAACGATACCGATACGCTCGGTACGCCGAACGCCGTCTGGCAGGCGACCTTCGAGGTCGTCGTCCTGGCTGCGGTCTACGGCTGTCGCCACGCGATCCCCGCCATGCTCGCGACCGGCGGCGGCTCGATCATCACGATGTCTTCCGGCGCCGCGCATCATCCGACCGGAAGCCGCATCGCCTACGGCACCTGCAAGGCCGCCATCGAGACCTTTTCCGCCTACACCGCCTCGATGTACGGTGAGCGCGGGATCCGCAGCAACGTCGTCTCCCCGGGCTTCGTCCTGACGCCCGCGACGCGCGGGCTCTTCGACGCGGCGCAGCTCGAGGCCTTCGCCGCCTCGGCGGCGGCCGGGCGCGTCGCGACGCCCGAGGA
>CAZFKD010000514.1:0-3333 GCA_964519695.1 uncultured Spirochaetaceae bacterium | reverse complement strand
TCACCACCGATAGGTTCATTTAGGTCAACTTGCCCGCCGGGGGCCCCGTTCGGGGCCGGTCACGAAGTAGTCGAGGTCCAGGCGGGCGACGTAGCGATCGCTCGTTCGAAACGGCGCGAGAGCGAACGAAACTTCCGCTTCGATGTCAACGGAAATCACATCGATGCTGAAGTCGAGCTCGAACGGATTCCCGTTGCAGTAGCGGCTGCATGCGCCCGTGCTCGAAACCACCGCCGACTGCGAACTGCGGAGCACGTCCTCGAAGAACGTGGAGCCGTCGGGGCCGATGATCGATCGCCGGAAGAAGCCGTCTGCCACGTAGATACCCGCCGAGAGATTGCGGAGCGTGGTGCCGGGATAGACATCCCCCACGTATGAGAATTCGGTCCGAACGAGAGATCCGAGCGAAGTGGGGAAAGCACCGAATGCCGAGCTTCCCTCCAGGATTCCCCTTGCGGGGGAGCACGGCATCCTCTGCTCCGAGGGCAACATCGCCCCCGTTGTCTGCTGCGCGCTCCAGAGCGCGATCCGCGCCGGCGATCTCGAGGCAGCGAAGACTGCCTATCGCCAGCTGAACGGCGTCCTCAACCTCAGCGTCTGGCCGAGGGATCCGTCCGCTTCCTCGAGGACGCGATGCGCGCGCTCGAACTACCGGAGTGGCGGCGGCGGCTGCCGGAGGGTTGAGGCGCCGACATTGCGGGATCGCGACCGAGGCGGTCATCCCGTTGGGCGAGAAAATCGGCTGTGGTTATCTTCGCGGCCATGACGCGCGAAGAGCTCCTCGGCCGAATCTGGATCGATCCGAAACGCTGCTTCGGGAAGCCCTGCATCCGCGGGCACCGAATCTGGGGCTCGTTGATCCTCGGCATGCTCGCCTCGGGCGCAACGACGCAGCAGATCCTTGATGACTACCCCGAGCTCGTCGAGGCCGACGTTCAAGCGTGCATGGCGTTCGGCGCGGAGATGGCTCGCGAGCGATACGTGGATGTCCCGTTCGAACCGGCGGCATGAAGTTCAAGCTCGATGAGAACATCGGACTTCGTGGACTGCGAATCCTCGAGGATGCGGGGCACGACGTAGAGACGGTCCGGAGCCAATCGCTGGGAGGCGCAGAGGACCGGGATCTCCTTGAAATCTGCCGAGTCGAGGGGCGGGCGCTCGTGACGCCCGACCTGGATTTTGCAAACCCCCTCGTCTTCGACCCCCGGAGCCATGCCGGCATCGCAGTCCTGCGGTTGCCGCCGAAGTCGTCGACGACTCAATTGCTCTTGCTGATGCAGACGCTTGCAGGCGCGCTCGAGACGGAGTCCATCGAGGGACGGCTGTGGATCGTCGAGATCGGACGGATCCGAGTGCATGAAGACGCGGATTCCAATTGATTACTGCGCCCATCGCTCCGTAGGCATGCCGTCGGGCCCAGGCGTTCCGACTGCTCTCGGCCGGCGAGGGTCGGTCGATGGTCCAGCGCCTCGAGATTCGGCTCATCCCGCCAGAAGCGCGTCCTCCTCCCGATCGCGAACGAGAGAGATCGTTTCGGATCCGAGGCGTACGATTCTCGCCGACCGATTCCGGATCCCGGCTATCGCCGGATCGGAGAGCCTGCAGCAGTCGCCGGTCCGATGGGAGCGGAAGCGCCCCGACGTCGAGTTCGAGAAGCCATCGCCAGTGCGCCGGCACCCGGCAGCAGTCCCATTCCCAGGCCCGGCTCCGGCAGTCTCAGCGTCGGCGTGATCCAGTACTGGAAATCGGCGACCAGGCTGCCCTGCGATCCCGTGACGAGCGTGACGAACCGGTCGCTCGGTTCGAGGTAGATGCGCGGAAAGGCGAAGATGTTGGATCCGCGCTGGAGGTTCACCGAATCGACCTGCACGCCGTCCACGAAGACATGGAAGCTCCCGATCTCAGAAAATTGCATTCCGCCTGTAACGGAAGAATGCGAATTGGTCGCGAAGAGGTCGAGCACGAGTGCTTCTTCGCCATGCGACGCCTCGATCGCATCGAGGTCGAACGTGATTCCATGGTTGCCCCAGGCGGCGATTCGAGATCCGAGCACGGCCGGCATGCAATGCACCGGACAGTAGTCCCCGTTCCACAGCTGCCCGATCGTGAGCAGACCCGAGAACGGGATCCCGTCGGAGATGCCGGTCGCGGTCAGTCCGGTGCTCGTGATGGGAATGATCGCATCGTTCAGGGGGCCTCCGTCCGGCACGAAGACACCGTCGACGAACGGATTCGCCGGGACGGCGGAGAAGAGGTTGGGCGTTCCGCCAGGCGTGCCGCCGTTGGAGGTGGTGACGAGGCCGAACTGCGTGGCAATGCCCTGCTGCTCCATTCCGGTTCCCGTACCGTCGCCTCCTCCTACGATGTCGGCGAGGTCGAGAATCTGGGCATGGGAAGCGGGAGCGGAAAAGAAGAGGGCGAGCAACGACACGGCGGATGAAGCGAGTCGAGCGACCCCTCGCATCGAAATAGGCGGCGACATGGACATCCTGGAACTCCCTTCCCGGGAAAAGTGGCGTCGGACGGAAGCGATCGATCAACGCAGCGCACGGTGAGGAGATCTCGCTCAACGCACGATAACAGGATCGCGCTGGAGCGAAACCCGAGATCGGGAGACGATGCCAAAAGGGCGGGTGTACCCTTGAAATTGCTATTCAGCGAACCCGCTGTTCCTGGTCGACGAGGAATCTTCCCGGAGGGGCCAAAGGGCGTCGCGCCGGGTAAGGCGAGACGAATCGAAGAGCGAGTCTCGATCGGCATGTGAGGGATGGGCGGTTTCGGCGCTCGGCGGTTCGTCCCTTCTAGGAGCAATCATCGAGTCCCGGAATTCCGATCGCCTCGAAGCCTCACGCGAAAGGTCGTACGCGGCTCGGTCCGGGCCTGGGCGGGGCGAGGCGCGCAGGGTTTCACGAAAGAAGCAAGTGTTTCGAAACGGAGGCGCAGTTGCGTGTCGAAGTCTGCGCACCGCCGGCTTGGATCCGAATCGATTGGCCGGAGTTCCGGCCCATTCTGATAGGATGGGGCGCCGATGCGGCGCGGGAGGTCGACGCGCCGATCGCGGTCCCGTCTCGTTCGGCCCATCAAAGGAATCGCGCTCATGCCCCCCGTACTTCGACCGCTGCGCCCGAAGCGAGCCCTGCTTCAGCCGCTTGCTCTCTCGATCTGCCTGATCCTTCTGTTGCCGTTCGCCGCCAGGGCGGATCTGCACGACGTGACGATCACGGGGTCGATTCTGGGCCTCGAAGTGCCGCAGGACTTCTACCTGAACGATCCGGACCCGGTCGCGCGTAGGAAAAATTAGCGGGATTCGCTCTTACCGCCGGTAAGGCCATT
>CAZFKD010000513.1:0-3337 GCA_964519695.1 uncultured Spirochaetaceae bacterium | reverse complement strand
CGAGGCCATGCGGTCGACGATCTTGCGTTCGTCTTCCTTAGACGGATAGCCGACGACGACCTTCAGCATGAAGCGGTCGACCTGGGCTTCGGGCAGGGGATAGGTCCCCTCCTGATCGATCGGGTTCTGCGTCGCGAGTACGAGGAAGGGCTCGTCGAAGGCGTAGGTGGTGTCGCCGATCGTGACCTGGCGCTCCTGCATCGCCTCGAGCAGCGCGGCCTGGACCTTCGCCGGCGCGCGGTTGATCTCGTCGGCGAGGATCAGGTTCGAGAAGAGCGGGCCGCGTTTGACGTGATAGGTGCCTTCGCGGGGATTGAAGATCTCGGTGCCGATGACGTCGGCGGGGAGCATGTCGGGGGTGAACTGGATGCGGGAGAAGCCCGTGTCGATCGCGGTCGCGAGGCTGCGGACGGTCAAGGTCTTCGCGAGCCCCGGGACGCCTTCGAGGAGCACGTGGCCCCCGGTCAGGAGGCCGATCAGGAGGCGGCTGATCATCGGCTCCTGGCCGACGACGACCTTGCCGACCTCGGCGATCAGGGCGTTGCAGACCCGCGTGTGCTCGGCGATCTGCGCTTCGACGTTCTCGCTCATGGGCAGTTCTCCTCTCTCTTCTTCGGAGGGGGCGGCGGCCCCGGGCCGCGCGGGGCGCAAGCATGGGGCCCGGCGGCCGGGGATCAAGCGGACGACACCCCGACGGCGCGATGGGTTCGTTCCTCGATCGCTCAGCCGGCGAAATCCGCCGCGCTGCTCTTCGCCATCTCGGCGAGGAACCACTGCGGGAACTGCCCGACGAAGCGCCCGACGTCCCAGAAATCGCTCCACTGCACGACCTTGCCGTCGCGCAGCGCGTGGAAGGTGCAGAAGCGGTGCTGGGCTTTTTCACCGGATTTGAAGGTCCAGATCTCCGTGTGGTCGAGGAAGACGAAGTCGCCTTCCGCTGCGATGTGGTGGGTGATCTGCTCCTGCTTCGCGAGGTGGTCCCAGGCGATGGAGAGCCGCTTCGTCACGTTCTTCGGGCCCCGGGCGCCGGGATCGTCGGTCGGGATGTCCTCGTAGTGGACGTCCGGATGGAGGCAGCTCTCGAGAGTCGGGAAATCGAAGTCGGCGAGGGCCTTCCAGAGGCGGAGGACGGTGGCCTTGTGGGCCTCCGGGGTGGTTTTCGACATCGGCGGGCTCCTTCGTCGGATATTGCGAGTCGCCCGGTCCGCGAGACCGCGCGCGGCGGCGGAGCCTACCAGACGCAGCTCGCGGCGCCGTCCGGGCGATGCGTCCGGCATCTCGCGCGGGGCCCGGCGCGCTCGCGCGAGAAACCAGTCGCGTTGCTTCGTGCCCGGCGGTGGACGACGCGCAGGTAGTAAAGGAAGGGATCCCCTCGGGGTCCATTGGCTTTCTGCCGCGGGCGGCCAGCGGTCGACGCCGAACCGGCCGCCCCGGTTTGAACGAGCGTGCTAGAACCCGATCGTCGGAGCAGCGAGCGCGGCGATGCTCCGAGCGCCGAGATCTCCCCCCGCGCGAGGATCGCGATGACGCGGCCCGGTTCTTCGCTGCTCGATCCCGATTTCGTCGCCGATCCGTTTCCCCGACTCGCCGAGCTGCGCGAGCACGATCCCGCCCATTGGGACGAGACGCTCGGAACCTGGTTCATCACCCGCTACGGCGACGTGCGCCGCTTCTTCTCCGATCCGCGGCTCTCGACCGATCGCCGGCTCGCACGCGACTATCAACCCCCTCCCGTCGAGGGCTGGCTCGCGCATTTCGAGGCCAGCTCGATCATCAGCGCCGATCCCGAAGGCCATCGCCGCTGGCGAAACCGGCTCTCGGCGGGCTTCACGCCGCGCGCCGTCCAGCGGATGGACCAGCAGGTCCGCGACATCGTCGAAGAATTCGCCGCGCCGCTGCGCTCGGCGGCCGGCCGCATCGATCTGCTCGCGCGCTTCACCGATCCGATCCCGAATACCGTGATCGGCCGCATCACGGGCATCCCGCCCTACCCGGGCGACGAGGAGCGCTTTCGCGGCCTCGCACAGAAGATGATGCAGCGGTACACGTTCTTCGCCGACGCCGCGAAGATCGCGAGCGGCAATGCGGCGATCGAAGAGCTCGCGGAATGGGTCGTCAAGCTCGCCGAGGAGCGCCGCGCCGTCCGTGCGGACGATCTGCTCTCCGACCTCATCCATGGCAACACCGCCGAGAACCGGCTCGAGAACAGCGAGACCGTCGTTCTCGTCGCCGGCCTCGTCGCCGCCGGCTCCGAGACCACGACGCTCGGCGGAACCCAGGTCCTGCGCCATCTGCTGCGCCATCCCGGCGAGCTCGCGAAGCTGCGCGCCGATCGGAGCCTCGCGCGAAACGCCGTCCGCGAAGCGCTCCGCTTCGACTTCGGATCGCTCGCCGCGGTGAACATGCGCTTCGCGATGGAGGACATCCCGCTCCACGGCAAGACGATCCGTGCCGGCGACATGCTGATGCTGAGCCCCGCGAGCGCGAACCGCGATCCCGCCATCTTCAACGAGCCCGACCGCTTCGACATCGGGCGCGATACGCGCGACGTCGTCAGCTTCGGCCACGGGCCGCGCTATTGCCTCGGCGCGAACCTCGCGATGCAGGAGATGACCTGCATGCTCGAGGCTGCGCTCGAATTCCTGCCCGAGTCGGCCACCCTCGTCGAGTCGCCGTCGGACTGGGAGCAGATCGGAATCATGCGGCGTCCGCTGCGCCTCGTCGTCGAGTTCGGCTGAGCGAAGGGCGACCGAAGACGCGCGACGACGACCGAAGACGCCGAACGGAGCACGCCCGATGCGAGCCGTCGGCCCAGACGAACTGGAGCGACTCGGCCCCTGCGAAGTCCACCTCGACCGAAAGCTCGAAAGGATGCTGGCCATGCTGCTACGCCTCAGGGACCTTCGGCAGGGGGTGATCACGGACTGTTCCGGTTCGTGAGTTCACCGGTCGAGGGCACCGCCAGCGCGACGAAGCGACGATATACCGGTGCCTGGAATCGAAATGGTTGCTGAATTAGGTCGATCCGCTCCAGTCGCTCAGCCAGAAGAACTTGCGATCGGTCGAAAGCGCGGACCGCCGTACACGAGTCGCTCGAAGCCCGATGACGGGGCAGTCTCTTGATCGCTCGCCCCGCCCTGTCGATGCGGTCCCGGCGGATGCCTCGTCGTCGCCGACTACGTTCGCCACGAGCCCGAGAAGACCCTCCTGCACGAAACCATCCGCGCGGAGCTCATCCCCTTCCTCGCCCGCGCGAGATCGGAAGGGGCGCCCGTCGCGCATTTCGTCGAGCGGGAGATCCGCGCCTATCTCGAGTGCGGCGTGCTGGCCCACGGCT
>CAZFKD010000512.1:0-3338 GCA_964519695.1 uncultured Spirochaetaceae bacterium | reverse complement strand
CAGGCCGAGGCGATGGGCCGTCGCGAGCACCGACCGGCGCGCGTGCGGATCCTGCGATTCGAGGATGTCGCGACCGATCGCCGCGCCCATGCCGAGCCCGTCCGCGCGCCCGCGTGCGATCGCCCCGTTGAGCCGCTCGGCGGTCTCCCGCGCGACACCGAAGCGCCCCGCGTCGAGGGCGGGCCCGACGTCCTCGCTCGTGCGGCCGAACATCGCGAGCTCGAGATCGTGGACACAGCCCGCCCCGTTCATCATCAGGCCGCCGATCGCCCCGCGCTCCATCAGATCGACGATGATCGGCGCGAGCCCGACCTTGATCAGATGGGCGCCGAATCCGAACAGGACCATCCGGTCGCGCTGCCAGGCCCGGGCCCAGGCATCGATCGCGGCGTTCAGGTCGGCGGCGCCGAGCAGGCGGGGCAGCGAGGCGAGCAGCTCGCCGACCGAAGCGCCCGGCGGGAGCGGCGTCCCCTCGTCCCCGAGACCGACCTTGCTCGGCCGTCGGCGGGCCGATCCGGTCTGCAGCCGGGTCCGGTCCAGCCCGTTGCGTGCGCGTTTCAAGCGAGTCTCCTGCGCAGGTCCGGGCCGCTGGCCTGCTATAAAAGGGCGCGCGGGTCCGGGATCGAAACCATCTCGCCCCGTTCGGCGTACGAGAGATTGCCAGACGCCCCGCCGTGAACAACCTGTCGCGGCGCGAACCCGAACCAGTGGAGATTCCGACATGGCCAAGATCACCGACGTGACCGACGCGACCTTCGACGCCGAGGTCCTGCAGTCCACTACCCCCGTCCTGGTCGATTTCTGGGCGGAATGGTGCGGGCCGTGCCGGGCCATCGCGCCGATCGTGAAGGAGCTGGCCGAGGACTACGGCGATCGCCTCAAGGTGGTGAAGATCAACATCGACGATTCGCCCCAGACCCCGGGCGCCTTCGGCATCCGCTCGATCCCGACGATCCTCGCCTTCAAGGACGGCAAGGTCGTGAGCCAGCTGACGGGCGCCCGCCCGAAGAGCGATTTCGTCAAGCTGATCGACGGCGTGCTCTGAAGCGCGCCGCCCGATCCCGATCGGTGCGCTCGGCCGGCCAGGCGGCGCTACGCGTCGAAGCTCGGCGCCGGCCTCAGAAGACGTAACGTCGCATCGAGACGTTGAGCAGCAGACCGATCGAGAGCGCCGTCGAGAGGAGTGCCGAGCCGCCGTACGAGAAGAGCGGCAGCGGCACTCCGATCACGGGCGCGAGCCCGATCACCATCGCGACGTTGATCGCCGCCGGCCAGAGCAGCGTCCCGACCAGGCCGATCGCGAGCATCGCGCCGAAGGTGTCCTTCGAGTTGCGGGCGATGAGCAGCCCCCAGACCAGCATCAGCGCATAGGTCGAGAGCACGAGCGTCGAACCGACGAAGCCCCATTCCTCGGCGAGCACGGAAAAGGCGAAATCGGTGTGCTGCGTCGGCAGGAAGCGCAGCTGGGTCTGCGTTCCCTCCTGCCAGCCCGTGCCGAACAGGCCCCCCGATCCGACGGCGATCTTCGATTGCATCTGCTGGTAGCCCGACGCGAGCGGATCGCGCGAGGGATCGATGAAGCCGAGGATGCGCTCCTTCTGGTAGCCCTTGAGCCCGAATTGCCAGAGCGCCGCCGCGGCCGCCAGCGCGAGCACGCCGATGCCCGCCCAGGCCCTCGCGGGCACGTTCACGAGCGGCAGCAGCGTCAGCCCGACGAGCAGCGTCAGGACGGCGACGCCGAGATCCTTCTGCAGGACGATCAGGACCACCGGCGCCCCCACGATCAGCCCTGGGACGAGCAGATCACGCACGCGTCGGATCTGGGACGGGGGATTGCGGCCGAAATAGTGGGCCAGCCCGATCA
The DNA here is from genome assembly GCA_964519695.1 of uncultured Spirochaetaceae bacterium. Classification (GTDB taxonomy): domain Bacteria; phylum Myxococcota_A; class UBA9160; order UBA9160; family UBA4427; genus UBA4427. The sequence continues at coordinate 1,474 of CAZFKD010000512.1, read as the reverse complement.
CCATCCCGATCTTCGAGAACTCCGACGGTTGCAATCGCCCCGAGAAGAGCCAGGCGCGGGCACCGCGCGTCTCCTCCGCGATGGCGAGCGTCAAGAGCAGGAGCGCGACCGTCGCGCCGTAGATGCCGTAGGCGTACCGATCGAAATGGCGATAGTCGATCGCCACGACGACGGCGATCACGAACGCTGCGAGCCCGAGGGCCGAGAGCTGGCGCCCGACGATGTTCGCGCCCCCCTCGACGCCCGAAGCCGCCGCCGAGACCAGGTTGATGATCCCCATCGCCGCGAGCAGTGCGACGACCGCCGCCAGCACCCAGTCGAAATGCGCGACGCGGCGACGCTCGACCCGCAGGGCGCTCATCGCTTCGCTCCCCGTCCCGCCGAGCCGGCACGCCCGGCCGCCGCGTCCGACCCGAAGACCGAAGCGCCGACCGAGTCGGAGTCCGAATCGAAGTCCGAATCGAAAAAGGCGACCTGGGTCGGCACGCGCCCCTCCTTCTTCGAGAAATAGCGCGCCATCACCTTCTGGGTCATCGGCGCCGCGACCGCGCCGCCGCCCCCGCCGGCGTGCTCGACGATCGCGACGACGACGATCTCCGGCGATTCGACCGGCGCGAACGCCGCGAAGAGCGCATGGTCGCGATAGCGGATCGGGATGTCCTGCGGCTCGAGCCCCTTCACGACGTCGAGGCCGACGACCTGGGTCGTCCCGGACTTCCCGGCAACGTTGATGCCGGGCACCTGGGCGCGGCGGCCGGTGCCGCCCGGATCCATGACGACGCTCGTGAGCCCCCGCTTGACGATCGCGAGCACGCCGGGATCGACCGCGTTCGTCGCGCGCACCACGGGCGCAATCGCCTCGACGAGCTCCCCATCCCAGGTCTCCTTGCGCAGCACGACGCGCGGCTCGACCACGCTCCCGCCGTTGGCGATCGTCGCGTAGGCGACCGCGAGCTGGATCGGCGTGACCAGGTTCGCGCCCTGCCCGATCGACAGGGATATCGTCTCGCCCTCGACCCAGGGCTCGCGGCGGACCCTTCGCTTCCATTCCGGCGTCGGGACGAGCCCGGTCGCCTCGCCGCGCACGGCGATGCCCGTCGGTGCTCCCAGGCCGAACATCCGCGCATAACGCGCCAGCGTCTCGACGCCGAGCTTGCGACCGAGCTCGTAGAAATAGACGTCGCAGGAGCTGGCGAGCGCGCGCTGCAGATCGACGGTGCCGTGGCCCCCCTTCTTCCAGCAGCGGTAGACGCGGCGACCGAGGCGGTAGTAGCCGTTGCAATGGGTCGTGTGCGCCGGCGTGATCGTCTTCTCGGAGAGGCCGGCGGCGGCGACGAAGGCCTTGTAGGTCGAGCCCGGCGGATAGACGCCCGCGACCGCACGATTTCGCATCGGATGCCATTCGTCCGCGTTGAGCGCCTTCCAGACGTCGCGCGAGATCGAGCCCGCGAAGGCGTTGGCGTCGTAGCCCGGG
>CAZFKD010000511.1:2055-3338 GCA_964519695.1 uncultured Spirochaetaceae bacterium | reverse complement strand
CGACGCGCTGGTCGCCTTCGCGTTGCCGGACTGAGGGCGGGGCTGGCACTGCCTAGCGCAGACCGCCCTCGTCGAGCAGCTGCGCGAGCGCCGCGGCCGCCGGGTTCTCGCGCCAGATGATCTGGTCCGCCGGCAGGACGCCCCGGCCGACCAGCCGGTTCATGACGCGTACGACGATCGCCGCATAACGGACGCCGGCGAGCAGCTCGAAATAGAACGTGTCGGGCACCGCAATCCCGGCCGCCTCGGCGTAGAGCGCGCGCTGCTCCTCCCGGGTCGGCTCGCCGGGCAGGCGCGCCTGCCCGATCGACTCGTGCATCGTACGGTCGAAGAGGAGCCACCAGCCGAGGTCGATCTCCTTGGGCGCGACGGCGATGTTCTCGAAATCCGTGATGCAGAGGATGCGATCGCCCTCGAAGAGGATGTTGCCCGGCCGCGAGTCGCCCCAGGAGAGGGCCGGCGGGAGGTCCTTCGGAAGGTTCCGCCGCAGCCAGGCGACGCCGCGATCGAAGTCGGGATGCTCCCGATCGCCGAGCTCGCGGTGCATGTACTGCTCCCAGATGTCGATCTGTCGCTCGACGGTCGGCGCCGCGCCGGGCGCCACGAGCCAGTCGAAGCCGGCCGCACGCCAGTCGATCGTATGGAAGCGGACCAGCATCTCGAGGCCGCTGCGCACGATCCGCCGCCGCAGCTCGGGCGAGGCCTCGAAGAAGAAGCCCGCCTCGGTATACGGGGGGCTCTCGGTCATGACTTCGCCCTTGACGTAGTCCATCGCGAAGAAGGGCTGGCCCAGGACCGACGCGTCCGCCTCGTAGCCGACCAACGGCGCGAGGGGGACCTTACCCGTCGCGATCAGGGCCTGCATCGAGCGGTATTGGATGTCGATCTCGACGTCGAGGCCCGGGGCCTGCTGCGGGTAGATAGCGGGCTCGGGATTCTCGATCCGGAGCACGATCTGGCGCTCGACCGGGCGCCCGTCCTGACGATAGGCGAGGGGGACGAAGATCGTCCGCGCCGAGAAGCCCGATTTCGGCATTCGGAAGGGGCCGAGTTCGAGTTCGGTCACGTCGGGCCAGCGGCGCGCGAGCCAGTCTCGGAAGGGGGCGCGAAGGGCGTCGTCGTCGTTCGTCGTCATGGTCGATCTCGGCGCAGGTGGCTGGAAGGCGGCGCCGAGTGTGGCATATAACGCGGCGGCAGGGCAGCACGGCGAACGGGCCGGAGCGAGCACGGGCAGGGCACGGGCAGGGCAGGGGCAGGGCAGGGAGAGCAGGGGCATGACGGCA
>CAZFKD010000511.1:0-2045 GCA_964519695.1 uncultured Spirochaetaceae bacterium | reverse complement strand
CGGCATCGGAATTCTTCCTGGGGCTCGCGGTCTTCGGGCTCCTGCTCAGTCTGACGACCTGGCTGCGGCTGCGGATCGCGGGCGCGCTGCTGGTCCCGACTTTTCTCGTGGGCTGGCTGCGCGGGGAGCTCGCGCTCCAGACGATCGCGGTCGAGGCGGTCGTCACGGGGGGCTTCCTCGCGCTCGGGATCCATCGCGAGACCGCGGGCCAGATCGCCCTCGCGCTGACCGGGCTCTCCTGGGGCCTTCTCGTCGCGAGCCATCTGCGCAGCGTTGGGGCGGGTCGTGTCCTCGCGGAGGCGCTCGGTCCCCTCGGCATCGTGCCTGATGGCGCGGTCTCGCCCTGGCACGGCGCGCTGCGCCCCTTCGCCTTCGGGCATCCCGGCGTGCGCACGATCCGGAATCTCGAGTACGGGCCGGTGCTCCCGGGCGACAAGGGGGGGCGCAACCGGATCGACCTGTATCTGCCGGTCGACGCGAAGCCGGGCGATCGGCGGCCCGTCTTGCTGCAGGTCCACGGCGGCGCCTGGATCATCGGCGACAAACGCGAGCAGGGGCGGCCCCTGATGACGCATCTCGCGGCGCGCGGCTGGATCTGCGCCGCGAGCAACTACCGACTATCGCCCGAAGCGACGATGCCGGACCAGATCGTCGACGTGAAACGTGCGATCGCCTGGCTGCGGGCCCAGGTCGCGGATCACGGGGGCGATCCGGACTTCATCTGCATCACCGGCGGCTCGGCGGGCGGCCATCTCTCCTCGCTCGCCGCGCTGACGGCCGGAGATCCGCGTTTGCAGCCGGGCTTCGAGGCCGCCGATACGCGCGTCGAGGCCTGCGTTCCGTTCTACGGCGTCTTCGACTTTCTCGACCGTGCGGGCGATCGCCGCTTCGCGAAGATGGCGGATGCGCTCGGGCCGCGGATCTTCAAGTGTCGACCCGAGGAGAACCCCGATCTCTGGGATTCGGTCTGCCCCGTGGCCCGCATCCATCCGGATGCGCCGCCCTTCTTCGTGATCCAGGGCAGCCATGATTCGCTCGTCTTCCGCGAGGAGGCCGACCGCTTCGTCGGCCTGCTGCGCGCGGCGAGTCGCAATCCGGTCGTCTACGCGGAGCTCCCCGGCGCTCAACACGCCTTCGAGATCTTCCACTCGCCGCGCTCGGCCCATGCCGTGCGCGCCGCGACGGCGTTTCTCGAATGGGTACGCGAGCGCTCGCATGCGGGCGGCGCGCCGCGCTGAGGAGCGGCTCTTCGAACTAACGCGAGCGGCCGCCGAGCGCGGCGAGCTCGAGGCCTTCGAGGATGCGGTTGCGCAGCTCGGTCGGGTCGATGATGTCGTCGTAGACGAGGCGGTCGGCCATCTTGTAGGGGCCCGACGCCTGCTCGGCCTCGGCCTTCGCCTGGTCGGCGGCGTCGAGCTTCGCCGCGCGACCCCCGCTCGAGGCCGGCATCGCGCCCATCGTGACTCCCGGAAACGAGAACGTGAGCGTCTGCTTGTCGAAGGGGTTCTGCGCCATCGTGACGGCGCCGAAACCGAAGGATTTGCGCAGCGTGACGTGAATCTTCGGATTCGCGAGGCGGCGCTCGGCGCGGAACATCTTGCCGCCCCATTTCAGGATCCCGCTGCGCTCGGCCTTCGTGCCCGCCATCACGCCCGGATTGTCGGCCAGGAAGATCACGGGATGGCCGAAATTGGCGACGAGATCGAGGAAGTCCGTCGCCTTGATCGCGGCCTCGCTGTCGACGGCACCCGCATGATGCGCGGGATTGTTGCCGAGGATCGCTACGGCCCGCCCGCCGAGAAAGGCGAGACCGACGACGAGACCTCGTCCGTAGCCCGGCTGGATCTCGAGGAAGCTGCCGCGATCGACGAGGCGCTCGATCACGTCGTGGATGTCGTAGGGCTTGCGATCCTGCGGCGGCATGATCTCGACGAGATCTTCGAGCCGGCGCGGGAGGACGTCGTCGCCCCCGCGTTCGGGCAGCGCGCCGCCCCGTCGCGACGGGAAGTAGGCGAGATACTCGCGCGCGAGGCGGAGCGCGCTGG
>CAZFKD010000510.1:0-3340 GCA_964519695.1 uncultured Spirochaetaceae bacterium | reverse complement strand
CGGGAGAAGGCGAGGGTCCGAAGGGGATTCCGGCGGCCGGGCGCGGCGACGCGGCGGAAGCGGATGCCCTCGGCGGGCTCGGCCGCGCGAGCGACGATCGTCACGTCCTCGCCCTGGCGAGCGAGCTCGTGGGCGACCTGCCAGACTACGTTTTCGACTCCGCCGGTTCCCGGTGCGAAGCGTTCGACGACGAGTGCGATGCGCAGGGGGCGACCTCGAGCAGAAGGCCGAGGGTATCCGCGAAACCAGCGAGCGTCATTCGCGCGCGAGGGGCCTTCGCGTCTTGACGTGTAGGGTGGGATTGCGAAGAATTCGCGCGCCCGAGGGCCAGTGCGGGCATGGTTCGCCACGGGTTCGTCGTCGACGAGGGACTCGGGTCGGGTCCCCCTTCGAAGACGGTGCGCTGACGGAACTTCCGACGGCGTGTCCGGGCGCTGCCCGAGCCGGCCGGCGATCGACGTGGACGGTGCGGACGGTCGCCGACGACCGGTCATCGACCGTCGAACAGCGGGCCGTCGAACAGATGGAGAGGGGAGTGTGATCGATGAGCAGCGACGAGCAGGGACGTTCCGGGGGCAGTCCCGCGCCCTTCGCGATCGAGGTCGAGGGGCTCCACAAGCGCTACGGAGACCACGAAGCCGTCTGCGGCCTCTCCTTTGGCGTGCGCGCCGGCGAGGTGGTCGGCTTCCTCGGGCCGAACGGCGCGGGCAAGACGACGGTGATGCGGATCCTGACGGGATTCCTGCCCGCGACCGACGGGACCGTGCGGATCGCGGGCCACGACGTGTTTTCCGACGCGACGGCCGCGCGCCGCGCGATCGGCTACCTGCCCGAGACGCCGCCGCTCTACCCCGAGATGACGCCGGCGGCCTACGTCGACTTCGTGGCGCGGCTCAAGGACGTGCCCCGGGCCAGGCGCCGCGAGGCGGTCGATCGCGCCCTCGAGCGCTGCGGGCTCCTCGGCGTTCGCCGCCGGGAGATTCGCCAGCTCTCGAAGGGCTATCGCCAGCGCGTCGGTCTCGCTCAGGCGATCGTCCACGATCCGCAGGTCCTCGTCCTCGACGAGCCGACGGTCGGCCTCGATCCGATCCAGATCCGCGAGATCCGTGCCCTGATCCGCGACCTCGCGGCGTCGGGCAACCAGACCGTGATCCTCTCGACGCACATCCTGCCCGAGGTCGAGGCGATCTGTCAGCGGGTGATCCTGATCGGCCGGGGCCGCAAGATCCTCGACCAGCCGCTCGCCGAGCTGACCGCCGGCGGCGTCTCCCTCGAAGAGGTGTTCACGCGGATCATGACCCGCGACGCGAGCGACGCGCTCGAGAAGGGGGCGGCGTGAGGCACGTCCTGACGATCGCATCGCGCGAGCTCCGCTCGCTGTTCGTCTCGCCGGTCGCCTACGTCGTGCTGACGCTCTGGTCGGTGATCGCGGGGACCTTCTTCCTCGCGAGCCTCTACGGCTTCCACGAGCAGCAGTTCCGCCTCCAGCAGCTGCAGATGCTCGACCGGCTCGAGACGCTGAATCTGAACGACCAGCTGATCGAGCCCTTCATCGGCTCGATGTGGGTGATCGTGCTCTTCCTGCTGCCGGCGGTGACGATGGGCCTCGTCGCCAGCGAGAAGGCGAACGGGACCGACGAGCTGCTGCTGACGAGCCCGATTTCGATCTGGGACATCGTGCTCGGGAAATTCCTCGCCGGCGTCGAGTTCGTCACGATCATGACGGCGATCGCGGGCTTCTTTCCCGCGCTGCTCTTCTTCTACGGCGATCCCGAGCTCGGCAAGACGTTGTCGGGGATGCTCTGCCTCTGGCTGGTCAGCGTGACCTACGTCGCGGTCGGGGTCTTTGCCTCGTCGGTGACCCGCAACCAGCTCGTCGCCTTCATCTTCACCTTCGTGCTGCTGCTCATCCTCGGCATGATGCTGCCCTTCATCGTCGACATCTCGATGTCGGGCAGCGGCGTGCCGAGCGAGTCGCCGGTCGCCGAGGTGATCCGCTGGATGGCGACCGGGAGCCACGTCGACCGCATGCTGCAGGGTCTGATCGACACGAGCGATCTCGCCTACTACGCGGTCGCCAGCGCGATCTTCCTGCTGCTCTCGAAGACCGTGATCGAATCGGCGAGGTGGCGATAGATGACGGGCGTGGCTGCTCTCCTGGCGGGCCTCGGGCTGGTCGCCCTCGGATTCGGACTGCTGACGGCGCTGCTCGCGCTCCTGCAGCCCTTCTCCGATCCGATCTGGATCGTCGGCAACCTCGTCGTCGGGGTCGCGCTGCTCGCGGCCGCGGCGTTCATGAGTCTCGATACGCTGCGCGAACGGGTCCAGTCGGGCGCGACGCGGCGGGCCGGCCGCTACGGCTCGAGCGCCATTCTCGGCGCCGTCTTCGGCATCGGGATCCTCGGTCTGCTGGCGTTCCTCTCCGTCCGCCACGCGCATCGATTCGACGTCAGCGAGGCAGGCGTCCATACCCTCTCGCAGCAGACGAAGGAGCTGATCGCCGGCCTCGAATCCGACGTCCAGATCACGGCGTTCTTCGCCGCGAGCGAGGCGCCCCCCGTCCGCGACCTGCTCGAGCGTTATGCCTACGAAGGCCGCGCGAGCGGCCGGGACCGGATCGAGCTCGCCTTCGTCGATCCGAACGAGGCGCCCGGCATGGTCGAGCAGCTCGGGCTGACGACCGACGATCTCGCGCGGGGGGTGGTGCGGATCTCGCTCGCCTCGGGCGAGGCGACGAACCTCTCGGAGTTCAGCGAGAGCGCCATCACGAACGCGCTGCTCAAGCTCGCGAAGAGCAAGGACAAGAAGATCTATTTCCTGTCCGGCCACAACGAGCGGTCGATCGATCCGGGCCCGAACGATCGCCCCGAAGCCCTGCCCGGGCAGCCGCCCGCGCCGGCGAGTCCCTTCGCGACGGGCCCCGACACCTTCGGCCGCGCAGCGGAAGCGCTCGTCAACGAGACCTATCGCGTCGAGAGCCTGCTGCTCGCGACCCGCGGCGACGTTCCCGAGGACGCCGCGGCCGTGGTGATCGCGGGGCCGACGCGGATCTTCCTCGACGCCGAGCTCGCGGCGCTCGCCCGTTACGTCGCGCGCGGCGGCGCGCTCTTCGTCGGGATCGATCCGCGCGCGCAGACCAATCTCTACGATCTGCTCGGCGGCTACGGCGTCCGGCTCGGGGACGACGTGGTCGTCGACCGGACGCTCGCGATCTTCGGCCAGGCGACGACGCCCTTCGGCGATGCCTACGACCCGGAGCATCCGATCACCCGCGTGCTCGGCAATCCCTCGGTCTTCCCGATGGTGCGGAGCGTCGAGGTCGATCCGGAGGCGGCGGCGC
>CAZFKD010000509.1:0-3359 GCA_964519695.1 uncultured Spirochaetaceae bacterium | reverse complement strand
AGCTCCGGGTCGTAGGCCATCGAGTCCCAGACCGTGCCCCCCCCCGCCGAGCTCGAACCAGCGCCCGTTCCAGGTCGCAGCGGCGCGCGCCAGCGCCTCCGACTCGAAGGGCTTCGCGGGATCGCCCGGGACCGTGTAGGTCCGCCAGGCGAGCGCGCCGGTCTCGGCATGATAGGCGGAGACGTAGCCGCGTACGCCGTACTCCGCGCCGCCGTTGCCGATCACGACGAGATCCCGGACGACGCGGGGCGCGCCGGTGATCGAGTAGGGCTGGGCGGGATCGACGGTCTGCGTCTCCCAGATCCGCTCGCCCGTCTCGGCTGCGAGGGCGACCAGGCGTCCGTCGAGGGTCCCGACGAAGATCCGGCCCGCATGGGCGGCGACGCCGCGATTCACGACGCCGCAGCAGGCCGAGAGCGCATGACGGCGCGGCACCCGCGGATCGTATTGCCAGCGCAGCCGCCCCGTCCGCGCGTCGAGTGCGTAGACGACGCTCCAGGGGCCCGTCACGAACAGCGTGTCGCCGACGACGAGCGGCGTCGCCTCGACGCCGTGGGTCGTCTCGAGGTCGAAGCTCCAGGCGAGGCCGAGCGAGGCGACGTTGGTCTCGTCGATCTGGTCGAGAGGGCTGAAGCGCTGCTCGTCGTCGGTGCGGCCGTGGCGCAGCCAGCCTTCGTCGGCTGCGGCGATGCCTGCGGCTCCGAGGGGGGCTTCGGCGACGGCGGCGCCCGTATCGTCGGACGAGGCCGATTCCGCGGCGCGCGCCGTCGGCGCCGGCGGCGCGCCGTCCGGCGCCTCCGTCGACGGAAGGCAACCGCCGCCGAGGCCCACGCCGAACGCAAGGGCGATCGCAAGGACGATCGCAAGGACGATCGCGGAGCCCGCCGCCGCGGGCCTCGCCGGATTCACGACCGCACCAGCGTGACGGTGAGCCCGCCGACATGGGCTGCATGCTTGCGGCCGGCGGCGATCAGGCCCGGCATCACCGCGGCCGAGCGCGCGACCGCTTCGTCGACGCCGATCGTGCCGACGTCGTAGAGGGTGACGAACTCGGCGCCGCGGCCGCTGCGCGGATCGCGGAGCCAGCGCGAGACGCCCGTGAACGCCTCGCAGGCGAGCATGTCGGGCATGTGGACGTCGTCGTTCCAGGCGTCCCACTCTGCTTCGCGGCGCGGATCGTTGCAGGCGACGTAGGCGAGGATGTGGCCGTGCAGGTCGGGGCCGGGCAGGGGCTTCGCGCAGTGGCGGCCATGCGCGCGGAGGCGGTCTTCCGCGATCAGGCAATGATTGAGGTCGATGCGCCCGGCCTCGCGAAGCGTGGCTTCTCGCGCATGCACGCGCGCGACGCCGGCGGCGAGGTCCCCTTCCAGCTCGATCAGGAGTACATGCGAGAAGCCGATCGAAGGCATGCCCGGTACGGGCTGCACGCGCAGCGCGAAGGCGGTCGCCGCGCGCACACCGGGGACTTCGCGCAGATCGGGCAGATGGGTCGCTTCCAGCCAGCGGAGCCATTGCTCGACGCGTCCCGGCGCATTGCAGCGCACGAGCTGGAGGACGAGACCGGTCGCCTGGCTCATGCTTCGCCCTCTCGTGCGCTCGTTCGTGCGGAAGCTCGTCCGTCCGGAATTTCGTCCGATCGGCCGCCGTCCCGAAGCTCGAAGGTCGAGGTCGCGCGGGCGGCCCCGCCAGGACTCGGGGGCGATCGACGGGACCGATTCTGCGCTGCGCAGGGCCGCCGCGCCAGCGCAATCGTGGCGCGCGGGCGCCGTTTCCCGCTGCTTCATCTGGGTTAACGTCGGTCGCATGTCGAAGCTCTCGCTGGCGGGAAGGGGCGTCGTCGTCGTCGGTGCGGGCGGCGGCGGGATCGGGACGGCGATCGCTCGCCTCGCGGCGGCCGAGGGCGCGTTCGTGACCGCGGTCGATCGCGACGCGGCGGCTCTCGATCTCGCGATGCAGGCGATCGAATGCGAGGGCGGCCGCGGCCAGCGCTGCCTCGTCGACGCGAGCAGCGCCGAGGGTGCCCGCGAGATCATGGCGTTCGCGGCCGCCGGCGGCCCGCCGCTCCACGGCCTCGTCAACGTCGTCGGCGGCCTCCCGATGGACCGCTGGGCGTCGCTGCTCGACTACGGCGAGGCGAACCTCGACGCGCTGCTCCAGCTCAACCTGAAGATCTCCTTTCTCGCCTCCCAGGCGTTCGCGCGCGTGCTCGCCGGGCAGCAGCGGCCCGGGAGCATCGTGCAGATCGCGACGATCGCAGCGCTTCAGGGCATGCCCTTCGGCGCGGGTTATGCGACGGCCAAGGCGGGCCTGCTCGCCCTGGCGCGGACGATGGCGCTCGAATGGGGGCCCCTCGGCATCCGCGTCAACGCGGTCGCGCCCGGCACGATCCAGGTCCCGAAGAATTCGGGCAGCGGCGAGAACGCCGAGGATCGCGCGGTGATCCCGATGGGCCGCCGCGGCCGGCCCGACGACATCGCGGGCGCCGTGCTCTTCCTGCTCTCGGATCTCGCCGGCTGGGTCACGGGCCAGCTGCTCGCGGTCGACGGCGGTGCGAGCATCCGGCCGGGCTATCTCGACGCGACGGGGCTGCCCGTCTTCGTCCGCAATGCCGAGGTCCGGCGCAAGCTGCTGGGCGATCGCGATTGATTCGAACGCGCCGGCCTAGCAGGGACCGGCGCGAAAGGAGCGTATTCGGGCATGAGCAATCCGGTGCTGGGTCTCGAGGGGAAGGTCGTCGTCATCACGGGCGCTTCGCAGGGCGTCGGGCTCGGCTGCGCGCGCCAATTCGTGAACGTCGGCGCCGACGTCGTGATCACCGGTCGCCGCGCGGCGCCCCTCGAGCAGGCGGCGGCCGAGCTGCGGAAGTCCGGGCGCGAGGTCGTCGCGGTCGTCGGTGACGCCGAGGATCCGGCGGACGTCGCGGCGGTCATCGAGGCGGCGCGGGCGCGCTTCGGTCGTGTCGACGTGCTCGTCAACAACGTCGGCGGGCGGCGCGGCAAGCCCGAGGGCACGATCCTCGAGTCCGGCCCCGACTACTGGCGCGGCACGATCGAGCGCAACCTCGTTTCCGTCCTGACGTGTACGCAGGCCTTCGCCCGCTTCATGATCGAGACGAAGCGGCCCGGCGTCATCATCAACATCGCCTCGGTCGGCGCCCATCGCGCGTCGCCGCGGCTCGTTCCGTACGGCGCCGCGAAGGCCGGCCTCATCCAGGCGACCGGCACGCTCGCCCGCGAGCTCGCGCCCCACGGCATCCGCGTCTGCGGCGTCGCGCCCGGCATGGTCGACACGGACTCGCTGCGCGAATGGTTCGACGCCGACGGCCTCGCGGCGCGCGGCCGCAAGCTGCCGGCGGGCCG
>CAZFKD010000508.1:0-3367 GCA_964519695.1 uncultured Spirochaetaceae bacterium | reverse complement strand
CGGGCGCCGCCCGCGCCACATCGCGATCGCGGTCAGGATCATCATCGCGGCGAAGAGGAGCAGCAGCAGCTGGCCGTCGACGAATGCGCCCGCGCGCGCGCCGAGATCGACGCCCGCGACGCCGGCGGCGCCGAAGACGAGCGCCGTGCGGAGCTCGACGTTCCCGGCGCGTCCGTGTTGATAGGCGCCGGAGAGGCTCGCCGCAGCGACGACGAGCAGCGAGCTCGCGATCGCCTCCTTCGGCTCGAGGCCGAAGACGTAGACGAGCAGGGGCACCGTCAGGATCGAGCCGCCCCCGCCGAAGAAGCCGAGCGTGACGCCGATCAGGACGCTCAGCGCGAGACCGAGCGCGCCGACCTCCATGCTCAGAGCCCTGCGAGCCAGCGTCGATAGGACGCGAGGCTGAGCTCGAGATCCGGCGGCGGTGCGGCGGCGCTGCGGCAGGATCGCTCGACGAACGCGATCGCACGCTCGACGCTCTCGCGCGTCGGCCCGACGCTCTCGGCGCCGGACCCGCTGCCGGCCGCCGTGCCGAGCGCCGCCTCGAGCTCGCCGCGCACGACGTCGCGCGAGCGCGCCCCGACCTGGGCCGCCCAGGCGACGAGCCCCTCGAGGAGCTCGGCGAGCGTTCCCGGATCGGTCTGCTCGATCGGAAGACGCGCCTCGTTCCAGCCGATCATCCCGCCCGTCAGGTTGACGACGGGCCCGAAGCCGCGGGCGGCGAGCGTGTCGCAGGCCTTCCGCGAGCGGACGCCGGAGCGGCAGACCAGCAGGAGCGCGCGCCCCTTCGGCAGCTCGCCCGCCCGCTCGTCGAGCTCGGGGAGCGGGAGGAGCGCGGCGCCGGGCAGGCGCCCGAGCGGGCCGTGGTATTCATGGGCGCCGCGGACGTCGACAACGACGAAGTCGTCGAGCTGCGCATGGGCCTGCTCCGGCAGGAGCTCGCGATGGGCGCTCATCGGCCGCAGCCTCCCCCGAACGCGTCGAGCGGGATCTTGAGATAGGCGATGCCGTTCGGCGCGGGCTCCGGCAGCTCGCCGGCTCGGATGTTGACCTGGATCGACGGCAGGATCAGGGCCGGGGCCTCGAGCTCGGCGTCCTTCTTCTCGCGGAAGGCAACGTACTGCTCACGAGTCGTCCGCGCGTCGATCTGGACGTTCTTCCGCTTCTGCTCGCCCACGGTCGTTTGATAGGCGAGCGGTCGGCCGCCGGGAAGATAGTCGTGGCAGACGAAGAGCCACGTCTCGTCGGGCAGCGCATAGAGGCGCTGGATCGAGTCGTAGAGCGTCGCGGCCGAGCCGCCGGGAAAATCGCAACGCGCCGAGCCGTAGTCGGGCATGAAGAGCGTGTCGCCGAGGAAGACGGCGTCGCCGATCCGCCACGACATGTGCGCCGGCGTATGGCCGGGCGTATGCAGCGCCTCGATCTCGAGCGAGCCGAATCCGAGCCGCATGCCCTCGTCGACCAGGACGTCGAATGGGCGGCCGTCGACGGGAAACGCGTCGCCGAGATCGAAGATGTCGCGGAAGACGCGCTGGATCTCGCCGACCCGCGCGCCGGTCACGCTCTTCGCGCCATGCCGCTCCTTGAAGAACGGGATCCCCGTCATGTGATCGGCATGGGCGTGGGTATCGACGACGTAGGGGACCGTGAGCTTCTCCCGCTCGAGATAGGCGGCGACTTCTTCCGAAGAGCGCCACGACGTCCGCGCGCTCTTCGGATCGTAGTTGCGCACCGGATCGATCACGACCGCGACCCGCCCGTCGTGGACGACGTAGGTCAGCGTCCCGGTCGGCTCGTCGTAGAAAGCCCGGATCTCCATCTCGCTCCTCCTCGCCCGTTCGTGGCGTCGCGCCGGACCCAGCCGCCGGATCTGCTTCGGAACTCGCTCCGACCGATCTCCCGATTGCACCCGCCGCGCCCGGTCGATTGCCCGAAAAACATGAGTGATTCCGAAGCTATGGAGCGATCCCGCCTGATCCGGGCAACTCGAATGAAACATCTCTTGTTTCATCTGCTACAAGAAATGAAACAGTGAAACAGCCGCGCAACTTGCAAGGAACGCCTTCGCCTCCCGCCCTCGCCGCCCTGCTCGACCGGGTCGGCGCGTCGACCGCGTTCGAAACCCTCGCCGCCCTGCTCCCCGACGCCGCCGTCTTCGCCGTCGATGCGGAGCGCACGATCGTTCATTGGAGCCCCGGCGCCGAACGTCTGCTCGGCGACGCCGCCGAAGAGACAGTAGGCCGGCTCTGCCTGAACGCGATCCGCTGCCGCGAATGCCTGCTCGGCTGCGGCATCGCCGAGCACGGGCAGGTCGACGGCCATCCGCTCGAGCTCTACCGGACCGATCGCCGTTTCGTCCCGACCCGCAAATACGCGAAGGCCTTCTTCGACGCCGATGGGCGCTTCGCCGGCGGCGTCGAGGTCCTCGTCCCGACCGGCGAGCCGATCGCCGAGCCGGGAGCAGATCCGATCGCGAGCGATCCGGAAGAGTCGCTCCACGGTCTCGTCAGTCGCGATCCGACCCTGCGGCGCGTGTTCCAGACGATCCGCAACGTCGCCGAGACCGACGCGACCGTGCTCGTGCGCGGCGAGAGCGGGACCGGCAAGGAGCTCGTCGCCCGCGCGCTCCACGCCGAGAGCCAGCGCCGCGCCGGTCCCTTCGTCGCAATCAACTGCGCCGCGCTGACGCCCTCGCTCGTCGAGAGCGAACTCTTCGGGCATCGCAAGGGCGCCTTCACCGGCGCCGCCACCGATCGCAAGGGCCTCTTCCAGCAGGCCGATCGGGGCACGCTCTTCCTCGACGAGGTCGCCGAGCTGCCGCTCGAGGTCCAGGGCAAGCTGCTCCGCGTGCTCGAGGCCCGCGTCGTGACACCGGTCGGGAGCGATCGCAGCGTCTCCGTCGATGTCCGGGTCGTCGCAGCAACCCATCGTGCGCTGCGCGAGGAGGTCCTGGCCGGACGCTTCCGCGAGGATCTGATGTACCGGCTGCGGGTCGTGCCGATCCGGTTGCCGGCGCTGCGCGAGCGGCGCGGCGACATCGAGCTGCTCGTCCGCCGATTCCTCGCCGAGCTGAATCGACGCGGCCCCCGGCGCGGAACGCGGATCGCGCCCGACGCGATGCGCGTGCTGCTCGACTACGACTGGCCGGGCAACGTCCGCGAGCTGCGCAACGTCCTCGAATACGCGTTCGCCGTCGGCCGCGGCCCCGAGATCGGCCTCGACGAGCTGCCTGTCGAGCTCCGCACGCCACGGCTCCCGCGAAGGAGCGCCGGGTCCGCGGCCCCCGCCCGCGGCGGCGGTGAAGACGAGCGGGCCCGGATCGCGCGGGCGCTCGCGGAGGCCGGCGGCCGGGTCGCCGAGGCCGCCG